>JAHJUI010000002.1 GCA_018829185.1 Nanobdellota archaeon
GGGCTTTAGCAAGCTCTAAAGCATCATCAATAAACTTTAAATAATCTGAATATTCATTATTCATTGGATTCACCTCTTTGGTTTCTTTACAGAAACCTTAGAGGTTTTTTATTTAAAAATTATAGGGTTGCACCAGAGCTCGTTTACGAAACCAAAACTAATTTAAATCAACTTTCTCCTTAAAATTACAATGGTAAATTTACAAAAAATTGAATCTAAATGGCAAAAGAAATGGGAAGATAAAAAAATATTCCAATCTAAAAAATCAAGCAAGAAAAAATTCTATTGCTTAGAGATGTACCCTTACCCTTCAGGCTCAGGCCTTCACATGGGCCATGTATGCAATTATGTAATTGGAGATGTTTGCGCTAGGTTCAAGAGAATGAATGGATTCAACGTTTTATATCCCATGGGCTACGATTCATTTGGTCTTCCAGCTGAAAATGCAGCAATAAAAAATAAAACCCACCCTAAGATTTATACTGAAAAATCAATTAAAAATTTCATAAGACAACAAAAAGAAATGGGCCTCAGTTATGATTGGTCTAGAACTTTTTCATCTCATCAACCAGAATTTTACAAGTGGGACCAATGGCTTTTCTTAAAACTATATGAGAAAGGTTTAGCTTACAAGAAAAAAGCAGCTGTAAACTGGTGTCCAAAATGTAATACTGTTCTAGCAAATGAACAAGTTGTTAATGGAAAATGCTGGCGTCACACAGAAACAGAAGTAGAAATAAAAGAACTTAACCAATGGTTCTTCAAAACAACAGATTACGCAGATAAATTACTAGATGGATTAGATAAATTAGAATATTGGCCAGAAGATATTAAAACAATACAAAGAAATTGGATTGGAAAAAGCCAAGGAATAGAAATCCATTTTAAATTAAAAGGAACTAACAAAATCCTTCCAGCATACACCACAAGGCCAGATACAATATTCAGTGTAACCTTTGTAGTATTAGCTCCTGAACATCCTTTAGTCTTAGAATTAGTTAAAGGAACAAAATACGAAAAAGAAACATTAGAAACAATTAAAAAAATAAAATCTCAATCAATAATAGAAAGAACAACACCTGAAGGAAAAGATAAAATTGGTTGTTTCTTAGGAAAATATGTAATAAACCCGGCAAATAATGAAGAAGTTCCTTTATACATCGCTAATTTTTGTTTAGTAGATTATGGAACAGGAATAGTAATGGCAGATGCACATGATCAAAGAGATTTTGAATTTGCAAAAAAATACAAAATCCCTTTAAAATTTGTTATTTCAAAAAATGGTTCAGTTATCGACGCTGAAACAGCTTCCGAAGCTTATACAGCAGACGGAATTTTATTCAACTCTGAGAAATTCTCAGGAATGAAAAATCAAGAATCAATACCAAAAGTAATAGATTGGCTTGAAAAAAAGAAAGGGGGAAAGAAAACAACCAATTATAGATTGAGAGATTGGTTAATTTCTCGTCAAAGATATTGGGGATGCCCAATTCCAATTATTTACTGCAATAAGTGTGGTTTAGTTCCAGTTCCAGAAAAAGACTTACCTGTAAAACTTCCCGAAAAAGTAAAATTTGGAGATAAAAACCCATTAGAAACTAATAATGATTTCGTAAATGTAAAATGTCCAAAATGTAAAAAACCTGCAAAAAGAGAAACAGATACAATGGATACATTCATTGATTCTAGTTGGTATTTCTTTAGATACTGTGATAATAAAAACAACAAAAAAATATTCGATAAAGAAAAAATAGATTATTGGATGCCAATTGACCAATATATTGGGGGAAGGGAGCATGCAACAGGACATTTAATTTATTCTAGATTTATAACAAAATTCCTAAAGCAATTAAAATTAACAAAAATAGACGAACCATTCTTAAGATTATTCAATCAAGGAATGCTTCACAAAGATGGCGTTGTAATGTCTAAATCAAAAGGAAATACAGTAAGCCAGGAAGAAATAGCAAAAAAATATGGGATAGACACAGCAAGATTCTTTTTAATGTTTATATCTTCTCCAGATAAAGATAAAGATTGGAATACTGAAGGAGTACAAAGCGCTTACAAATCTTTAATAAAAATCTATTCCTTACTAGACAAAAAACAAATAAAAGAAACAAAAGAACTTCAAAGCAAAACAAACAAAACAATTAAAGAAGTCACAAAAGAAATTGAAAACTTTAATTATAATATTGCTTTAATTAAAATAATGGATTTTGTAAATTATTTAACTAAAAAAGGATGTTCTAAAAACTCATTAGAAGTATTAGCAAAATTAATTTCCCCATTCACACCACACTTAGCAGAAGAAATGTGGGAAAAACTTGGGAATAAACCTTTTATTAGCTTAGAAAAATGGCCAAAATATGATCCTAAAAAAATAGATGAAAAATTTGAAGCAATAGATGCTTTTTTAGAACAAACAAAAAAAGACATAAACAATATAATAAAATTAGTTAATATAAAACCTAAAAAAATAACAATCTTTGTTTCTGAAACATGGAAATATAATGTTTTCAAAAAGATAAAAAAAGAATTAGAAAAAACTAGAAACACAGGAGAAATAATAAAAAATGTTATGGATAAAAAATATGGGAAAGAAATACCAAAAATAGTCACTTCTTTAGTAAAAAATCCAAATAAAATACCAGATTTAATTCTCGACCAAAAAACAGAAATACAAGTTTTAAAAGAGATTGATATTGGTTTTAAAATACAAATCATTCCTGCTGAAAAATCAAAAGAAAATAAAGCAAAACAAGCCTCACCTGGAAAAGTTGCTATTCTTGTAAAATAATAATCTTTATATTGGTAAAAAATTATTTATTTCTTTATGAAAAAGGGGATATTTTTGTTATGTTTAATAATATCATTAATAATTATTTCTGGATGTATTGAATACCCTTCTGGGAGGTTTGTTAAAGAAAAAGTAGATGATCCCCCTTTTTCAGCTATGGAACCAGAAGAAGAAACATCAATTATTTCAAATCCTGAAGGGTCATATTCTTCTTCATCAGATAAAAAAGTAATTACTTCAAGTTCAACTCCATCAAACAGCCCACTGAGTACAGATTCTGCTTTTTATTCAGGAGAGGAAGAAGAAACACCAGTAAAACCAAAAAAAATAGAAGCACACCCAAATTATTCACCTTCTTTATTTAGCATTCTTTTTAACTTTTTTGAAATATTATTCAAACTCCAACTTTCTCCAGCAAGTGCAGTCATATCAGGACACGAACCAGATTATCCAATTCACAATAAAGATAGCATAGATATAACTTTAACAACCTATGTTGACGCAACATGCAGGTATAGTTATGATGAAAACATAGATTTTAGATACATGGAACATTTCTTTTCAGGGACAGGCCAACAACACTTCACAGAGTTAGCTAACTTACAACCAGGAAGAACTTACAAAATTTATGCAAGATGCAATACAACAAATAGTGTAATGACCAAAAACGATTATAACATAACTTACAGAATCCTGCCAGAGATAAACGACGCCTATCCCAGATTAGCAACTGTAAAACACCTTTGCATAACTTCTCAAGATGATGTAGAAGATTTAGCAAAATATGATTTGCTAGTAATGCACAAGAGACATTCATGGGATACCCTTAGCTGCAATACCCAACAATTAGCAGATATTAGGGACCTAAATTCAAATGTAAAAATATTGGTACACATGCCTCAAAGCTATATTCAATATCCTCAAGAAGGCTGGCCAGAAGATGGATCTTACCCGCAAGAAGGAAATATAAAGTACCCCTTGATGGATGGAATTACTTTCCATGGACCAGCTAAAGATAGGATGATATTATCAGATACACAGGGAGATCCAATTTTACTTGAAAGAAGCTGGGGATATGAAGCAACAGCAGATATAACACCACTTTGCCCAGAAGGAGAAGAAGGTTCTTGGAATGATCAAAAAGTAAATTACGCAAAAGAAGTTACATTGGCCTCCGGAGTTTGGGATGGAGTTTTCTGGGATAGCCTTTATAGCAGCATTTCTTGGTACAACCAATATATAGATTACCCGATAGACCTAAATGAAGATGGAATAGCAGACGATAATTCTTGGCTAAACGAACAATGGTCAGCAGGAATAGATGAATTCTCGGCCTTAGCAAGAGAAGAGCTTGGATCAGACGTATGGATGGTAGCTAATGGACACCAAGAAAAGTACAGCACTTACAACGGAAAGATGGTTGAAAACCTTAGACAGTGGGAATGGGAAAGAGATTTTGGTAGATTGCAGGATTGGGATGAACAATCTAAAGAGCCAAAAATAAATATGGTTGTAAAACAATTTAATGAACCAATTTCTGGGGCTTACAAAGCATTAAGGTGGGGCCTTGGAGCAACTTTGTTAACAGATGCTTATTATGAAATTGCAAATAATGCTTATGTTGATACATGGTGGCTTGATGAATTTGCAGTTGATTTAACAACAGGAGAAGCAATTACTCCAACCCCTGGAAACAGTTGGGCCGGAAAGGGCTATCTTGGAGGTCCATTAGACTCAGCATATACTTTAGATTTAACAGATATTTACCACCCATTTGATGTTTGGAGAAGAGATTTTGAAAATGGAATAGTTTTAGTAAATCCAAATTATTATAGTGGAAATCCAAATTTAGCTTCAATTACAATAGATTTAGAAACAGAATATAGAAAAATCAGGGGAACTCAAGATTCAACTGTAAATGATGGTTCAACAATAACCAATGTAACATTATCCTACAGAGATGCAATAATTTTATTAAATTTCCAAACTGAGGGGGGGGGAAATACCACTCAACAAGGTGAAGCAGGAAGATCTGGTGAAGACAGTGGAGATAACTTAGCAAACTCTGAAGAAGTAACAGAAGAACAAACAAATAAACAAGGCTTAGAATGTCTAACATTAAATGAAAAAATATGTATCAATGAAATTTCTTACAATATTTGTGAAAACAACATTTGGAGCACACCAATTAACTGTGGGATTGGAAGAATTTGCCAAGAGGGAGAATGTTTATTGAAAAAGATAAACCTAAGAGAAATATTAAACAATCCAGAAAACAGGCCAATATTCTGGGTAATTTTGGGGTTAATTGGCATAGTAATAATTATTACATTATTTGTTACAAGAAGATATCACAGATTACATGTTTGACTTTAAACAAGACTGAACCTATAAAAGCCTATTTAAATAAGTAATTTCTAACATAATTATAATAATTAGGAGGAATAAAAATGGATAAAAAAATATTTGCAGTTTTGTTGGTAGGGATGTTATTAGTAACACCTTTAGCATCTGCAGGTTTTGGAGAATGGGTTTCTAATGTTTTTTCTGCATCAGAAAAAAAGATAGATCAACCCATAAATGGAGAGTCTGGAAGCTCTCATAGT
Organism: Nanobdellota archaeon; assembly: GCA_018829185.1. Classification (GTDB taxonomy): domain Archaea; phylum Nanobdellota; class Nanobdellia; order SCGC-AAA011-G17; family PNOQ01; genus JAHJUI01. The sequence goes on from JAHJUI010000002.1 coordinate 5,407, forward strand.
GAACCAGTTTCAATTACTGAAAACCCGATTCCAGTAAATGATGGTGGAAGCTCTTCAGGAGGATCTGTCCCGGTTAGAGTAAGGAATGTTAATTCCCACAGAATCCTTGCAGAAGGAGAAAAGATATACATCGGAGAAAATGGCCATATAGAAATGAGCGGAGTTAACGGACAAGGAAGTGAAGAACACTGTTTGATAACCGTTTTAGAACCTTCACAAGGCAATGGCAGTAATGGAGGAGCAGGAGCAGCACTAATCAAAGTAGGAGAACTTCGTATTCTCAACAGAGAAAGTTTTGACTTGATAATTGGTGTTACAGCTTTAGCACAAGAACCAGATTATTGCGCAGTTGTGGTTAGATATAATAACTTTTTAGAAACTGAATCAGAACAACCAATAACCTATGAAGAAGAGACACATGAAGGAGAATCAGACACTCCGGAAGTGGACAGATAATAAATTAATTTTTTCTTTTCTTTTTTATAACTTTAAGTTGAGTTAAACCTATAGAAAGTTATTTATAGAAAAAAATTTAGTTTTAAAATACTCATATTGGGGGAACAAAATGAAAAAAATATTAATAACAATGTTAATACTTGCAATATTGGTTGTTTCAACAACTGGTTGCAATAGAAAAATAGGGCCAGGACTTCCCGGAGAAGAATCCCATGTTGGAGTTTTAAGTGGTTGGTTATTTGAAGTTGAAACAGAATCAGGAGTTCAAAAATTTTTAGTAGCAGATGACTTATTTGGAGGGGATGTTAAAACCGAACAAGAAATACTTGAAATTACAAGATACGATTCTTGGCAAGAACCAAGTCAGATTTGGACATTAGAAGGATGGTCAGCTGATTGTGAAAGACAAAAATCCGGTACAAAAGACTGCTCAGAAGAAATGTGGGAATCAGAGAATCAAGAAAAAATAGAAAACTGTGTAGAAGAACCAGAACCAGTAATTGTACCCCCTATAGATGAAGATGGAGAGGTTTCTGTACCCAGTGCTGCCCAACCAACTGTAACCTGTCCACCAAAAATAAAAGATTATGAAGATTGGTTAGCTGATTGTGAAAGTTACAACGAAATGTTACAAGAATGTAGTTATCTTCCTTTTGAAGATTTTGAAGAAATTATGAACAACTACCTAACAGAAAACAATATAGAAGGAACAGCAGTAAATTACAATGTAGTAATGTTCCCAATAAATCCATCAGGAATAAATTAATTTTTTTCCTTTTTTTATAACTTCTATTCAACTTAAACCTTAAAAAACCTTTATAAACAACTATTTTTACATTATTTTCATGAAAAGTGACAAGTTTTTATTATTAAGTTTGAACCAGAAAGAAAGCAAATCATTAGCTCAGACTCTAAGCAATGATACTGCTAGAAAAATCTTAGATTACTTAACAGAAAAAGAAGAAGCTTCTGCTTCAGAAATCTCAAAAAAACTAAACATTCCATTACCTACCGTAGATTATAATCTAAAACAATTAGTAAAAACTGATTTAGTAGAATCTAAAGAATTTCTTTGGAGTAAAAAAGGAAGAGAAATGAATCTTTATAGGCTAGCTAAAAAACTAGTCATAATTGCTCCAAGATCAACTTCATTAAAAGAAATAAAGAATTTGCTACCAATTGGGATAATTTCAGTTGCAGCAGCATTTTTAATAAAATTGTTCACTCAATCTAAACAAATTTTTGGGGCAGCAAGAATGGAGTATATTGATTCAGCAGCACAATTAGCAGAAGGAGCACCAGCCGGAGCTACAGACGTTCAAGTAATAAACATACTTCCAACATTAAGCCAAAACTGGCTTTGGTTCTTATACGGAGCTTTATTTGTTATATTATTAGTTTTGATTTTTACATTAGTTAAGAAGTTAAGAAAATAGAAACATTTTAAAACATCTTTTTTCTTTTTTAATACATGAATTCAGAGAAAATAACAGAAACATTCCTAAAGTACTTTGAAAAGCATAAACATAAGATAGTGCCATCAGATTCATTAATTCCAGAAATGGATACTACTTTACTACTAACTTCAGCAGGAATGGTACAATTTAAACAAGCTTTACTAGGAAAACAAAAGCCAATAGCACCAAGAGTAGCAAATATTCAAAGATGCTTCAGAACAGGAGACATAGATGAAATAGGGGATAGAAGCCACTTAACATTCTTCTTTATGATGGGCAGCTGGTCATTTGGAGATTATTTCAAAGAAGGAGCAGTAGACCTAGCTTATGACTTAATAATAAACGGTTATAAATTTAACAAAGACAAAATTTGGGCAACTGTTTTCAAAGGAAACAAACAAGTTCCAAAAGATATTGAAACCAAAAAAGCCTGGCTAAAATATTTACCAAAAGAAAGGATTGTAGAACTTGGAGAAAAAGACAACTTCTGGATTGTAGGAAATACAGGACCTTGCGGACCATCTACAGAAGTATATTATGACCGAGGAAAGAAATTTGGTTGTAAAAAAAAGTCTTGTAAACCTGGCTGTGATTGCGATAGATTCTTAGAATTCTGGAATGCAGGAGTTTTCATACAGTACAACAAAACAGAAGACGGAAAGCTAGAAGATCTTCCAATGAAAAGTGTAGATACAGGAGCAGGATTAGAAAGATTTGCAGCTTTGTTACAAAATAAAGATTCAGTATTTGATGTGGATATTATGATCCCAATAACAAATAAAATAAAATCACTTTCAAAAAAACAATCAAAAATAGAAATTAGAGTTATTGCAGACCACATTCGTGGAGCTGTTTTTTTAATAGCAGATGGAGTAAGACCTTCTAACTTAGAAAGAGGATATATCTTAAGAAGAATATTAAGAAGAATAATCAGAAATGCTCAATTACTAGAAATGAAAGAAAATTACATGGAAGAATTAGTTAAAACAGTAATCAAAACATATGAAGGAACCTATTACAAGGGATTTAATCAAAAAGAAATATTAAATACAATTGAAGAAGAAAAACAAAAGTTCGAAAAAACATTAAATAAAGGACTAAAAAAATTCAAAGATTTTAATTTCAAAAAAACAATATCTGGAAAAGATGCATTTTTCTTATACCAAAGCTTTGGATTCCCAATTGAAATAACAAAAGACTTAGCAAAAGAAAACAAACTAAAAGTAGATGAAAAAGGTTTTGAAAAAGAATTTAAAAAACACCAAGAAACTTCTAGGGCTGGAGTAGAAAAGAAATTTGGCGGTGCAGGATCATTTGGAGAGAAAGTAGCTGCTCAACATACAGCAACACATCTATTGCATCAAGCTTTAAAAGAAGTTTTAGGCAATGAGGTAAAACAAGCAGGATCTGACTTAACACCAGAAAGAATAAGATTTGACTTTACATTTGATAGAAAACTAACAGATGAAGAAAAAAAGGAAGTAGAAGATATTGTAAATAAAAAAATAAAAGAAGCATTACCTGTAAAACTAGAAACAATTTCTTTAAAAGAAGCTAAAATGAATGCAATTGGTCTATTTGAAGACAAATATGCAGATAAAGTACAAGTAGTTTCAGTAGGAAAATATTCAAAAGAGATTTGTGCAGGACCACATGTAAAAAACACAAAAGAATTAAAACATTTCAAAATTAAAAAAGAAAAATCATCAGCTGCAGGAATAAGAAGAATAAAAGCAGTTTTAGATTAAACAACGAAAAATTTATAAACAGAATACTCTAAATAACATATAATGGACAATTTTTTAAAAGAAAGAGTTATAGGAAGATTTTTTCAGTTCTTTTTAGCTATTGTTGCTTTAATATTCATGGTTTACATTGGAGGAGAATTTTTAATAATATCTTTAATTTTCTTTTTTACAGCAGGAATTTTTGAATTCTTATTCTTAAATAATTTCGTTAGTAAAAAAAAGACATCTAAAAAGCCAAAAGGAATAAAAGATTCTTTTTTATGGGTTCATCAAATAATAAACTTTATTAAAAAATATAATACAGATATTTATGACTTTAAGAAAGTTAAGGGGGTTGTAGCTGCTTTTTCTTATTTTATTATATTCCTTTATATTTTAGTTGCTTTTTTACTTTTCAAGATATTTTCCTATTATGGATTTATTATTTATACAATCCCAATAATTACCAATATATATTCTTTCTTTAAAAATAAGTATGGCATAGAATAAAAATAATTCCAGGTTAAACATCCATTTTACTTAATCTTAATTTTATATCCCTTATATCTACATCCAAATCACTGACATCAGTTTCAACTCTTTCAACTTGAGGAACAGGTCCAATTTCTTTTTGCTCTAATTTAACATTAGCTTCTTCCCAAGCATCTTTTAACTTTACTTCTTCTAATTCTATTTCATCAAGTATTTTTTTATAGAAAGGCAAACCACTTCTTTTTAAGTTAGTAATTAACTTAGAAACTTCTCGCATAGTCTTATACAATTTTTCAAGAGTATCTTTTTTATTTTTCCTTATTTGAACAATCCTTTCATGACTCTTCAAAATTTTAGCAGTTTCCATTGCAGTATACAAGATATCTCTCCTTAGTTCTTTTGGATTTTCTAAATTAATAAAGAATTCCTCCTTTTTCTTTTTAGGAGTTTTCTTTCTAGCTGCAACTTTCTTTTTACTTTTAACCTTTTTCTTTTTAGGCATTTTTATACTTCGAAAAGTTTTTCATCAATAAACATCAATTTGTCTTTTAATTTTTCAATATTATTTCTCCAAGCTGATATTTCTCTTTCTTCATCTTCCTTTAACCTTTCTAGTTTATCAAGAGCGTCATTTGCATTATCTAACTTATCTTTTATAGATTCTAATGCTCTAACAGCTCCCTTATAATTCTCAATCCTAACAAAAATAGGTTTTCCGTTCTCAGAGTGATGATGCATCACTGGCTCTGGTTTTGGAATTGGTTTAGAAACCATTTTAAACTTTTTTTCCCGTGTTGGAATCCCAGTAACAGGTTTGAATTCAACTGGATGTTCCACTGCTTTTTTTATGCTTCCAAGATCACTTTCATATTTAGGCATCTCAATTTTATCCCGGAAATTAGGAATATCAATTACGGGTTTTTTTTGAGTTGAGCTTAAAGTAGGAAGTTTCTCAGAAAAGTCTGGCATTTCCTCTTTTTTCTTTTTTTTAAAATTAAATAAAGGCATTATAGCACCTCCGATAATTATAATTTTGGGAAAAGACTTTTTAAAGCTTTTCTTTTTATTTTTCTAAGTAAATAAGAATTCTCTATTGTAACCTTCCTAGAGTAGTAACATACCGAAAGATTTATAAAGGGGAAAACTAAGAATAATTGTAGAGATACTTAAAGTATAGTTTAATTCACAATCTTTAAATAAATGAAATCCAAAAATAAGAAACAAGGGGTTAAGAAGCCTAAAAAGGCAGTTAATAAGCTTAAGGCAATCAAAAAGCCTAAGGCAACTAAGAAAAAGCCTAAAGAGGTTACTAAAAAAAAGATGGAACCAGTTTTACCTACAGACCTAACTCAAAATCAATTAAACATTTTAGTTAGCTATGTAGCAGGTGAATTTGGAATAGAAGTTACTAAACACATAGTTGAAGGTAAAGAAAATGTTTCAGAGTTCTTAATCGCTGAAAAAATGGAATTATCAATAAATGAAGTAAGACAAATATTATACAGATTGCAAGAACAAAACTTAATTCATTCAACCAGAAAGAAAGATAAGAAAAAAGGTTGGTATATATATTACTGGACTTTTAACTTTGTTGAAGTTAAATCTTTAATTAAAAAGTTAAAAGAAAACAGGGTAAATATGCTTAAGAAAAGACTTGAATTAGAAGATTCAAATGAATTTTATACTTGTAAAAGAAAATGTATTAGAATGAAATATCCAGATGCATTAGAAATTAATTTCTTATGTCCAGAATGTAATGTTGTAATGAGTTTAATTGATAATAAAAAACAAATTTCTGTAATACAAAAAGAACTTTCAATATTAGAACAACAAATGGAAAACCAAGAAATGGCAGAAGCCTAAGATTCTTTCTACGAAAAAATGAATAAAGAAACTAGAAATTCGTCTAGAAGAGAAAAAGCCGCAGATGCTTTGGGAAACATAACATATTCATTAATTGTAGGGGCAATGTTAGATTATTCAGCTGGCCTAGATTGGATTGGAATCCTCGGTTCCAGAGGATTTGCAATGGCAGTAAATATTCCAACAAGTATTCCTTATGGAAAATGGAGAAATTTCTTATTCAATAAAACTAAAACATCAGATAAGAAGACTAGAAATCTTGGTGGAAAAATCAGAAGAGGCTTAGTAGATTTATTAGCTTTTAATACATTTCAGGTTCCAGTTTATGCTACAGCAGTAGCTGTTGGAAGTTATTTATCTGAGGGAGAAGTTAATTGGGAAAAAGTCCAACAAGGGACAGAATACCTCGCATGCATTTCTCCGCTTATTGGTCCAACAATGGGGTGGTATATGGATGGGTTCAGAAATTTGTTTGGAGTAAAAACCGCGCCACAGAAAGCAGAAGCTTAACCTTTTCCAAAAATTACTTTTGCTCCATCAAAGAATCCAAATGGAATCATATTAAAGAAAAATAAGATCATATTAATTCTTTTAGTTAAAGCCCAAAAAGCATGGTTCTTCAAAGATAATTTTTTAGCTTTATCTAAATAAAATTTACTTCCTAACCATAAAACTAAATTCATAAAAGGACCGGCAAAAGCAATTAATCTATATTGTAAATCAGTAACCAATTGAAAAGGAATAGTTACATATCCCGGAGCCAAGATTATAAAAGGAGAAGAAAATAATTTTAAAAGAATACCAATTCCCAATCCCAGTGGAGACATATGAAATACTGCTTCAACTCCAAAACCAATGGCCACAAATTTATGAGCCAATTCATGTAAAACAATAGCTGGAGCGACAACTAACATAGCAAATTTAAAATCATCAAAATTAAACCTTTTTGGATGCATCATATCATAGACAGTTTTAGGCCTAATAGCTATAAAACCAGAAAAAATAAATCCAATTGCCACAACCATTATCAGCAATTCCAATAATTCTATTAGGGTAAAAAACATTTTAGTTTCAGCTGCGTATTAATTCTATTTAAAAGTTTGCTTTGCTTTAACAATCCATCAACATTATATTTAAATTTAGCAAGTATTAATTCATTAGTTTTAGTTTTCATTTTGTTCTTAATTAATTTTTTAACATATGCCAACGAGCTATAAAACTCTGTATTTCTGGCGTTGCCTTAGGGTAAACCTTAACTTCAAATAAATCATCTCTGTAATCTGGTTTTTCTTCTGGACCCCCGCCAGTACACGCATTTGTTCCATCTATATAATATTTATTGCCCCTGGAGAAACTTTGCTAATGAGGATATACCCGTAACTATAAACCGCATTTCTATATTTCTCTATTTCTTCCCAATCACGCACACTTCCACCTCGAGTGCTGGTATAAAAGTCAGGTAAAACAATGCCTGGTTGATTTCTAATTGCTTCTTCTGTATCCCCATAAGAATTTCTGCTATAATGTACTATTTTGATTGTGCCATCTACGACGAATATAGTATAAAGGTCCATAGAAGGCGTAAATTCTAATTCACCACCATAAATCCAACCATCATAATTTCTTCCTACCTCTAATTGTTGAGATTTATTTTTAGCTTCAGTTACTGGATTTTCTATTGGAGCCTCAATTATCGCTTGTAATTCTTCATCTGTAATCTTTTTTCGTTCTTCTGCAAAGGCTGGACTAAAACTTCCAATAGCCAAAGCTCCAGCTAACAAACCTGCTATAATCCCAGTTAAGCCCGTTCTTACCATTTTCTTCTAAAACAGCAGGATAAAAACACTTAAAAACCTTTTCAAAAGCTTAATAAATAACTAATAATTCCCAAATAAGCTCAATAAGGGCTTAAAATGTTAGAAAAAATATTAAACAATGGTTTTGTAAAGGGCATTACTGCAGGAGTTGCAGGTTTATTGATTCTCGGTGCATCTGTTGATGCAAATCGTGATGTTGTTTCTGGTAAAACAGATTATTCTGTAGAAGTTGTTCAAGAAGCAAAGGCTACTACTGCCTTACCATATGAACATGATTGTCCAATCTGTAAAGGGACTGTTGTCGGGTTTGATGTCTTAGGTACCGGTTACAGCGGACAGGAGACAGACTTTAAACGAATTTGTACAGAAAGAAGCGAGCCCCCCAGGATATATGCTTTTGCATATTGTGGAGATTGTAATATTGCTTTATATGGAGATGATTTTGAAGAATTTAATTATGATGGAGATGTTATGCTTAGAGCAATGGAAGAATCTGGAATAAGGAATACTATTAAAGATCTAAAGAGTCCAGGATTGGTGGAAGAGGCAAGAATTGCTGAAGTATGTTATACTGCTGTTGGAGAACCAGATGAAAATATGGCACATTTTTACCTTCTTGGAAGTTGGTTAGCTCAAGATTGTGGGGATACGACTGCTGAAAAAGATTTTCAAAGGAAAGCCATTCCTTGCTTTGGGTATGTTTCCGAATCTAATCCCGGTGAATGGGAACCGGCTTACCTTGTTGGTGAGTTAAGTAGAAGAATCGGGGATGATGAAACTGCTAGAATTTGGTTTGATAAAACAAAAGGAATAATTGATGAGGAAATTCCAGAAGAAGAAAAAGAATGGTATCACTCCTTTGTTGATAAACAAATTCTAGAAGTAGAATTAAGGGGATTGTCCGAAACCGAATATATAAAAATTATATTGGAAGATGAAGACCCAAATACGAGAGATATTGCAATTTCGAAATTTGAAGGAAATGATTTGGAAACCATAGCAAGGAGAGCATTACAAGAAGTTGTTTTGAATGATGAATACGATCTCCTTAGGGAGAACGCAATGGGAATTTTAGTTCAGAATGTTAGAGAAGATATGATTCCATTTTTTGTTGAAGCCTTACAAGATAGTCACCCTAGAGTTGTTCAAGGAGCAGCCTACGGTTTAGGAGAACTAAAAGCGGAGGAAGCAGTTCCTACTTTGATTAAAAGAGTTGAAAACGAAGATGAATACTCAAACATTAATTACATGGTTTATCTTGCTTTAAGACAGATTGGTACTCCAGAAGCGATTGAAGCGTTTGATAAAGCAGTTGAATCTGGAGTTTTACATGAATGGGATATTAAAATGATGGATTACGATTTAGAGGAGTGAGTATTAATTCTTCCAAAACCTTTTTAATCAACAATTGAGAAAGCATCACTTATACAAGGTAAGGGAGTATACATGGAATCTATTTTTCTCGGACCTTTTGGCCCCCTGCTTGTATAATAACTATCACCCCTTATTCCTCGAGGGATAGACTCAAATTCTTCTTCTGTTAGTGAAGAAGGTAAATTAATTAATTCTCCACCATAAAAAACCCCGCATTCTGAGAATTGTTCATGGTATTCATCAAAGTTTTCTATAATAGTAAATGATAAACTTTCATAACAATCTACACGTTCATCATCCCTGTAAAGTTTTCCTGCACCATCATGCAATTTTAAGCATAATCTATTTATCTGCTCTTCATCACAATCTCCCTGATAAACTAAGGTGTTCAAAGATAGTTCGTACCATGCTATTTTATCTTCTTTATCATATTCTTTATCACCTTTTTCTTCATATGTATCAGCATTAAACAAACGTGGATAAATCTGTAAACTCTCGCCCCAATGTTGCAAAGGTGCACAACCTAAACTACCTAAAGTCAAAGCTCCTGCTAATAAGGTTGTTCCAATAATTCCTGCCAAGGTTCTTTTTCTCATTTTTCCAGTAAAAACACCAATTCATAGGCATTTAAATACCTTTTTATTTTCACTACTTACACAAAGTTAAAGATATAGTCTTTTAAGTTTTTAATAGAGGTTTAGCTAATTTAAAGTTAAATTTTTAAGGGTTTCTACATTCTGATTTTTGTAAGAAAAATGTCATTATTAGAAAAATTAAGGAAACCCTTTATTGTAGGTACAATGAGTTTAGGAATTCTTTTGGGTAGTTTTGGTTGTAGTAAAGAACAAATAAAAGAACCCCCATCAACCATGAGTTTAGAACAATCGATAACTACAAGTGAATTTTTCAAAGAATTTCCAAATGAAATTCCTGGAATGGCTTCAATTGAAAGATATAACGTAGAAGATGCTAAACATTGTCTTGTTCATATACGTTCAGTACATTACAGTGACCCAGAAAATGGTGAAAAATGGGCACATCTTCAAGGTGTATCTGAGGTTATACCTTGGTTGACTAAACATTATTCTTGGATAAATGAATGTCAGAAAAACACTTATACTTTGATAGATTATTTGATTAGTAACCTTGATTTACAAGAAATCTACGTTGAAGGTTATACTTTTGATTTAAATGTTGAAAATGATCTGGATATTAGGACAGTTAAACGTTACAAAGAATATATAGAAAAAGATTTATTGAAAAGGGGCATCAAACCAGAAAAGGGGAGAGACTGGAGCTATGTAGTGGGGGCACCTTATATTCTTTTTACAGAATCTAAAATTAATCTTTTACAATCAGAGAATCCAGAACCATACAATGCAAATCTTAATTTTGAACATCGCTTACTTGAACAGAAAGGTCAGATTGATGGGGAAGAGGATTATAAGGAAATAAAGAACAAAAGAGAAGATTTTTTACTTGACTTAATTTCTAAAAGAGGAGTTTCTTATGCTGTTGTATGGTATGGGGGGGGGGCATTCTTGGTTAGATAATATTATAGAATGGAATTCTAGTCATCCAGAAAATAAATTCTCTTTAATATATATAACTCCAGAAGGATTTGATTATATAGAATAATTTAATTTAGAAAAATTTACTTAATTTGCTCTGTTGTTTAATGTTTTTTAATAAAATGCTTTGATCCAAAATATCACCAATATCTTGCCCAAACTTCTTTTTAACAAAACTCTTAACATAAGCCAACATTAACTCTTTAGATTCAAATGATTGAGGTTTGCTCATAAGACTTTTTCTTGTTGCTTGACGCACAACAAAAACACCTAATGGACAAGTATACTCATCAGTTATAAATCTTAAAACTAAAACAGAAGCTTGTCTTTTAATTTGTTTTAACTTTTCAGCAATAGCTAATCTACAAGCATAAAATCCCCCACCACAATTTTCAGCATAACTTTTTCTACCATTGTAAGACTCATAGTCCGTTGTATAATTCAACTTCTTTTCAGGATTCCACATTGCATTTGGCATATACATCTCAAATAATTCATAAGAGTAAACTTCAGGAAAAAATAATATTAAAAAATAGTTCCCAAAATAACTATCAAAATAAACAGAGTAATCAGCTACATTATTTTTCTTAATCTCAGAAACTAAATTATTCCCAATAATACTGTCAACACTTGTCAAACTCCAACGAGTTGGAACTAATCTCCTATTCTTCTTAACACCAAAAACACCAATACTTAATAACTTAGATAAAATATTTTCATTAAAACCTTTTTTATACAAAGTATTCAAACCTTCAACAGCTTTCATATCAAAGTCATAAACTACTTTCTCTACTCTTGTATCTGTATTTGGATTAGAAGTAATTTTTAATTTTTCTAAATCAACAGTGGGACCCATTGGCATTGTAATGCTATTCAAATTAACACGAGCCTTTGGTTTATACTTCAGCTCAACTTCAATCTCAGCTGGTTTAGAAGCCATTGCAATATCTTGGCTCATCTCAACAAACTTACCAGCAGGATTTTTTACTTTTGTCTTAAATCTAGAATTAATTAAACTACTACGAAAATTAACAATGTCTTGAATACTAGTATCATTCTCAAACCAATAATGTGGATCATCATATTGAGAAACATTTTCTTTAAACATACCAGGACTTAACACTCCAACATTAACATCAGGATAACCAATACGACCAACAAAAACACTTGGCGGGCTGTTTGCAAAAAAATCTTCTTTATCAATTAAATTAACAGCTTTAAACATAGATTCTGCTTTAGAATAAATGGGACAGAAAGTTCTACCACAGAATCCCCTACCCTTACACTTAAAACATTTCATAAAAATAAAGAAGAAAAAATTAATTTATATACTTTCCTTGTGCACTTGTCATTATGGTCTTAGTCTTTAAGTTCGCTAAATCCAAGCAGTAACAAGACTAAACCTATCAAAATTACTAACAATCCAAGGTTTCCAATTACTAATTTTAATAGCATAACAAATTGTTGCCATGGCCAAATCCAACTAAACTTTAAAAAATAACTGTATAGGCCAGCTACAATCAACAATAACCCAAAAACAATTTTTATTGCTTTATTCATTATAATAACCCCCTTAAACTAAAAAAGGGAATCAAAACCTATTTAAATAACTTTCGTCAAAATCAGATTATGCATTGGGAACATTTAAAGTTACTACATTTACTTAAAAATAGAGAATTAGACGAAATCTACATATCAATTTTCTTTAGAACTTTTGCATTTGCTTTAGTAACAATTTTTATACCTTTATACCTTTTAAATGAACTAGGATATTCTTTCCAAGAAGTTTTGATTTTCTATCTTCTTTTTTACGGTTTAATGGGAGTTTTTGCACCATTTGCAGGAAGAGTAGCTTCAAGGTTTGGATTAAAACATACAATGCTCGCTAGTATCCCCCTAATGATATTACATTACTTTTTATTATTCTCTTTAAAATATGGAAAAATTCATTACGCCATCCCCGCCTTAGTTGGTTGTTTAGCAATAACCCTATTCTGGGTAAGTTTCCACTCAGATTTTGCTAATTTCAGCAGTAATAAAAAAGGCGGTCAGCAGACTAGCGTTTGGATAGCAATTAACTCTGGGGCAGCAACCATAGCACCAATTATTGGAGCAGTAATGATTACAAGAACAGGAAATTTTAACTTTTTATTTTTATTAGTAATCACAATAGGGATGCTTTCAATGATACCTTTATTTTTTTCAAAAGATATACATCCAAAAACTGCTTTTGAATATAACAAAATATTCCACAAAAGAAGATTCAAAGAAACAATATCTTTAGCTGGAGCAGGATTCAGAGGAATGAGCACAGTTTTCTGGCCAATTCTTATTTTTTTAATATTGGGAACATATCTTGACTTAGGAAAAATTGCTTCTTTATCTGGTTTGTTCGTTTCTATGTTCGCAATTTTTTCTGGACAGCTAACAATAAAAATGAGATACAAAAATATAATTGCAATAGGAACTATTTTCAATTCAGTAACTTGGTTTATTAGATCTTTTTTCAGAACTTTTTTTAGTTTATTTGCAGTAACATTTGCAGGATTGCTTTCTTTTACATTTGCAGATGTAGCTTTTCATGCAAGAGCTTATACTAGAGCTAGAAAATCTCACCACGTATTAGATTATATTGTATATGGGGAAATTTGCTATAGTTTAGGGAGAATAGTACTACTTTTGATATTATTTGGGCTATATCATTTCATGAGTAATAATTTTGTACAAGAAATAGCACTTAAAAATACACTTACCGGAGCATTCATTATAACGGGATTAGCGGTATTAGCCATGAACTTTTCTTAGACTTTCAATATTTCACAATTTTCCATAAAAAATTGAAAAATTTCTTACAAAATAGGAGAGTTTATAAATTAAAAAATTCTAAAAAGATTGTTAAAGAAACAAAAAACAATTAAATTTATTAAACCTAAAAAACAAATAAAAGAGGTAAACAAGAATAAAATGGATTTAAATAAAAAATCTGCCTTAGCAATTACTTTATTTTTAATTTTATTGTTCGGTGGAACATTTGTTTATTCTTATATCGAGGGATGGAAATATATTGATTCAGCATATTTCACTGTAGCTACAGTAACCACTATCGGATACGGAGATATTGTTCCCCAAACAGATGCAGGAAAAATATTCACCATATTCTTCTCTTTTTTAGGAATTGGAATGGCATTTTATTTTTTAACATCACTTGGAAAATATATTTATAAAAAAACTTTTCATGACGAATTAAAAAAACATCAAAACAAATTAATAAAACATATTAAATCAGATGTTCATAAAAATCGTAAGCTAAAAAAGAGATAAACAACCATGGAAATATTCGTAGAACTTAGCATAATCATCGGTATAGCTGTTTTAATTGCAGGAATAATGAGATTGTTGAAACAGCCATTGATAATAGGCTATATTCTTACTGGTATAATAGTTAGCCCTTATTTTCTTAATATTGTCAGTTCTACAGAAACAATAGTGGTGTTCTCGCAGATAGGGGTAGCGCTACTTCTTTTCATTGTAGGTATAAGTTTAAGCCCAAGAGTCATAAAAGAGGTAGGCAAAGTTTCTTTAGTAACGGGAATTGGCCAGATTATTTTTACATCTTTAATTGGTTTTTTTATAAGCAGATTGTTGGGATTTTCAATCTTAGTTTCTTTGTACATTGCCATTGCTTTAACCTTTAGTAGCACTATCATAATTATGAAGCTACTATCTGACAAAAAAGATTTAGATAAATTATATGGAAAAATTTCAATTGGTTTTTTATTAGTCCAAGATATCTTTGCAATAATCTTGTTAATGATAATTTCTTCTTTCTCAAGTAGGTTAAAATTAAGTGGGATTTCTCTTCAATCTTTTATTATTGGAGCAATATTCATTGGAGGGTTTATATTAATTAGTATATATATATTGCCAAAATTATCTACCTTTTTTGCTAAGTCTCAAGAGTTTTTATTTTTATTTTCAATTGGATGGGGCATGGGATTAGCAGCATTATTTCATTATATTGGTTTTTCAATGGAAATCGGTGCTTTAGTTGCAGGTATCACTCTTTCAATGTCTCCTTATCATTATGAGATAAGTTCAAAATTAAGGCCTTTAAGGGATTTTTTCGTCATTCTATTTTTTATACTTCTCGGATCCCAAATGGTCTTTGGGAATATAAGCCAGTTTATAATTCCTGCAGTAATCTTTTCATTGTTTATTCTTATTGGAAACCCCTTGATTGTTATGATATTAATGGGCATGCTTGGTTATAAAAAGAAGACGGGATTTCAAGCAGGTTTTACAGTAGCTCAAATAAGCGAATTTTCATTAATTTTAATCGCATTGGGTGTTACTGTAGGGCACCTAACTAATGAAATATTATCACTTATTACAATTGTTGGCTTGATAACAATTGCAGGTTCAACTTATTTAATATTATATTCTAATAAAATATACCCACATTTAGCCAAATACCTTTCTATATTTGAAAGGAAAAAAGTTAAAGAAATTGAAAAAGAGTTTAAAGGTTATGGTGTTATTTTATTTGGTTATAATAGAATAGGTTATGATCTTTTAAAATCATTTAAAAAATTAAAAAAGAAAGTCTTAGTGGTGGATTACAATCCTGAAACAATCGTTGAATTATATAAGAAAGGAATTGAGTGCAGATATGGGGATGTAGATGATGAAGAATTTTTAAGCGAATTAAACTTAACCAAAACAAAAATGATTGTCTCAACAATTCCGGAATTTGAAACAAATTTATTATTAATCAATAAAATTAGACAAATGAATAAAAAAGCAATTATTATAGTTGTATCCCATAATATTGAAGAGACAGGATTACTGTATGGTAAAGGAGCAACCTATGTTATAATGCCACATTTTTTAGGGGGAAGTCATGCTTCAATGATGATCAATAAACATGGATTAAATCTCAATGGATTTCTAAAAGAAAAAAAGAAACACATTAAACAATTAAAAACCAAAAAGAGACTGGGCCATGAACATCCAAAAGCAGAAAAACATAGATAATTTAAACAAAACAATATAAATAATTAAGGAATAGCTTAATTGTAGCTAAGTTCAAATTCATTTCCTTAAAAGGTTTCAAAAATACAGATAGTAACCTTTTTAAAGCATTAATTTTCACTAAATTTAATAAAATGTCATTTTTAAAGCAACTCAGAAAGGCAAGAGGCACAGATGCTTCTAAAAAGTTACAAAGAGCTAGATTGATAGCTTGGAGAAGAGAACCTTCTATTGTTAAGGCAGATCATCCAACTAGACTAGGAGCTGCTAAGTCAGTTGGTTACAAAGCAAAACAAGGAGTCGTGGTAGTTAGAATAAGAGTTCCACGTGGTGGTAAGAAAAGACCAATGATCAAAAAAGGTCGTAGGTCAAAGCGTAAAGGAGTAAAATTAGTTCTTTCTAAAAGTTATAAATCAATTTCAGAAGAAAGAGTTGCAAGAAAGTATCCAAACATGGAAGTTTTAAATTCTTATTTAGTAGGAAAAGATGGAAGATATTATTGGCATGAAGTTATCTTAATTGACTTGAATCATCCAGGAATTTTAAAAGATAAACAATATTCTCAATTAGTAATGCAAACAAACAGAGTTTTCAGAGGTTTAACTTCTTCTGCAAAAAAATCTAGAGGATTGAGATCTAATAAAGGCAAAGGGGCAGAGAAATTACGCCCAAGTAGAAATTCAAATATGAAACGTAGAAAAAATTTATCAAGAAAGTGAATAAATCCCACATTTAATTCTTTTTATTTTTCCTTCATTACAAAATCTACTTAATTGTGCAGATACTGATTTGAGATTAGCATTTGTTAAACTTGTAATTTCTTTTAAACTAAATTCTTCTTTTAATAGTTTTTCAATTTTGGATTTAAGGGTAAAATCAATTGGACCGTTGTAATCCTTAGAAACGAACATTCCGGGAGATACTTTCTTAATCTTTCCTTTTTCTTTTAATCTAAAAAATAGCTTGTAAGCCCTAATATAATCAAGATCATTTCTTTTAGCAAATTCTTTAATAAATATTGGACCTTTAGTAATTTCTTTTTCAATAAGTGGGATTAAATGTTTCTTAGATATTCTAGATTTATTTATTTTATTTAAATCAACTTTTAAGCTAAATTTAGAAAGAATATCTTGCTTTTGCCATAATCCAGCAATATTTCCATACTTTTTTATCATGATATCTAAATCTTTCTTGAATTTTAATAAGCCATCAGCATGCATATAGAGATTATAAATTTGGTAGTTTATTCTTGCTTTTCGATATTTGATGAATATTTCTCCCCCCACATGATCACCATAATTTTTAACCTTAGAACAATTATACCCCAGAGATAACATAATCTTTCTTAAAGATTTTAATATTAATAAATTGGTATTACATACCTTTATAGAGGATTTAGATATGCTTCCTTCATCAACTATAAAAGCAGCTAATAATTGGATTTTGTATTCTTTAGGCAAGTCATTAACTTTTTTTACAAATAATGAAGATTTAAGTTCACTCCTTTTTAACATTAAAGACTTAGCAACAATATCCCCCAATATAATTGGGATACCATAAGAATCTTTGCTTCCCTTTTCAATTGCTATTCCACTTAGCTGCTTAATTAATTCAATTATACATCCCCCACCCAACATCACTTTTCTGATACCACCTACAATGGCATTTTTCTAGAGAACCATCTCCAAGGAAATGAGAAACCAATCTTATATGCATTGGGCTCAAAGATATAGGAAATTTAAAATCATATTTTCTATATTTATACGGACCAGAATAAATAAAAGGATTAAAATTTTCTATTGTTTTGGATTGTATTCCTAAGAACATAATAATTTTATAAAGATTTTTACCTCTCATCGATTTCCCATTTAAGAAGCGATAGATTGTTGGATTAGAAATATTTATTTTCTTAGCAAGTTGTCTTACATTAAGATTCTTTTCTTTTAATTTTTGATTGATAAGATTAGTAATTTCTAGTTTTCCTTCTATATACATATCTAAATCAAATAGATTTACTTTTTTAGGATACATTAATAAAAAAAAGAAAGCCTTATTTAAATAGTTTTTCCACGAACTTGTCACAGTTGTCACAATGGAGATTATTCAACAAACAATTAGAAAGAAACATTAATTCCTTTTTTACTATACGCAGAAAAAGTTCGTGGAAAGAAGAAGTAATCAAAAATATTATAAACTCGTAATTCTAAATTTACTATATGCTTAAAGAAATGTACGCAAGGGCAAAAAAATGCCCAAAGAATATTGTTTTCCCAGAAGGTAATGACAACAGAGTAAAGAAAGCAATTGAAATTATAAAAAGAAAAAAAATAGCAATACCTTTAGTTCTAAAAACAGGCACAATCCAAGAAAGACTAAATGAAGGGATGGAGATGGTTGCAAAAGATCAAGCAGATGGTTTAATCTCAGGAGCAACACACCCAACTAGTTGGATCATCCTATCAGCCATAAAACATATTGGATTAATTCCCGGAATAAGAAAGATTTCAGGAGCTTTCTTAATGGAGATAAACAAAAGAAAATTCATATTTGCAGATTGTGCAGTAATCCCAACTCCAAATCCAAAAGAACTAGCAGAAATAGCTTTCTTATCAGCAAACACTTTTGAAAGTTTAACAAAAGAAAAAGCAAGAGTTGCAATGCTTTCATATTCAACAAACGGTTCAGGAAAAGGAAAACCAGTAGACATTGTAAAAAAAGCAATGGAAATTGTTAAAAAGTATCCAATAAATGTTGTTGGAGAAATCCAAGCAGATGCCGCAGTAATTCCAGAAATAGCAAAAAGAAAAGGAGCTAAAGGAAAAGGAAATGCAAACGTATTAATCTTCCCAGATTTAAATTCAGGAAATATTAGCTACAAATTAGTACAAAGATTAACAAACTCAAAAGCGATAGGACCTTTATTGCAAGGATTAAAAAAACCAGTAAATGATTTAAGCAGAGGATCTAACGCAGAAGAAATAGTCGACGTAGCCGCTATAACTTGTGTTCAAGCACAGAAAAAATGGAAATACTCGTTTTAAACGTAGGCTCATCTTCTTTAAAATATGCAGTCTACAAGGATGAAGAATTAGTTCTAAAAGGTTTAATAGAAGGAACAAAGGGATTAAGAGAATTAAGAAAGATTCTAAAAAACCATAAAATAGATGCAATTGGGCATAGAGTAGTTCATGGATTTAATATAACAAAACCATGCATAATAACAAAGAAAATTCTAAAAATAATAAGAAAAGGAATTGAATTAGCACCATTACATGATTACCCAGAAATAAAAGCAATAGAACTTTGTCATAAATATTTTAAAGTACCCCAAATAGCAGTTTTCGACACAGATTTCCATTCAACAATCCCAGATTATGCTTCAGTTTACGCAATCCCAAAAAAATACAGAAAAAAATACAAAATAAAACGTTACGGCTTTCATGGAATTTCTCATGAATATGTTTATCAACAAGCTAAAAAAATCCTAAAAAAACCATTAAAGAAAGTTATTTCTTGCCACTTAGGAAACGGATGTTCAATCACCGCAATAAAAGACGGAAAGTCAATAGATACCTCAATGGGTTTCACACCATTAGAAGGATTAATCATGGCAACCCGTTCAGGAAATATTGACCCAAGTATTCTACTTTATTTAATGAAACACGAAAAACTTTCAGCGAAGGAAATTGGAAGAATATTAAATCATAAATCCGGATTGTTAGCTCTTTCAGAAAAAACAGGAAAAATGGAAAAATTAAGAAAAAGTAGAAATAAAAAATCAAAACTAGCAATTAATGCTTTTTGTTATCAAGCAGCTAAATACATTGGAAGTTATATACCAATTCTAAATGGAGTAGATGCAATTATATTTACAGCAAGGCTTGCTACTAATTCTCCAGATATAAGGGAAAAAATACTCTCAAACTTCAATTACCTAGGGATTAAGCTAGATAAAAACAAAAACAATAAAAACTCCACTATAATCACAAAGAAAACATCAAAAGTCCAAGTTTTAGTTATTGAGACAGATGAAGAGTCAATTATTGCAAAAGAAACTCTAAAATTATTAAAATGATCCCTGAATCCGAACTTAAAGAAATTAGAACTTATTTAGAGAAATCTGAAAATCCTTTATTTTTCTTTGATGATGATCCAGACGGACTTTGTTCTTTTTTATTACTCAGAAAATATTTAAATAAGGGAAAAGGAATACCTGTAAAATCCGGTTTTTTGGATGAAAAATTTTTAAGAAAAGTAGAAGAATACTCGCCAGATTTGGTAATAATCTTAGATAAACCATTAGTAAAACAAGAATTTATAGACAAAATAAATGTGCCAGTTCTTTGGATAGACCACCACCCTTTAACAGAATTAAAAGGATTACATTACTACAATCCTTTAAAGAATGATAAAGAAGATAATAGTCCAGTTGCTTATTGGTGTTACAAAATAGCAAAAAGAAAAGAAGACATGTGGATAGCGGCTGTGGGGAGTATATCTGATTGGCATATTCCAAGTTTCGCTAAACAATTCTCAGAAAAAAATCCAGATTTACTACCAAAAAACATTAAAGACCCAGCCAAAGCAATCTTTGAAACACAGTTAGGAGAATTAACCAAAATATTTAGTTTCATATTAAAGGGAAAAACATCAGATGTAAGAACCGCAATAGGAATTTTATTGAAAATTGATAATCCATATGAAATTTTAAATCAAACAACGTCAAAAGGGAAATTTTTATACAAAAGAATAAAAAAAATAAAAGGCATGTATGATGAATTACTAAAAAAAGCAATGTCTGAAGTAACCAAAGATGATTTCTTTGTTTTCTACATTCCGTTAAGAAAGATAGCAATGGCAAGAGATCTAGCAACAGAAATACATTATAAATATCCAGATAAAGCAATAATCATAGCAAGAGAAAAAGAAGATACAATTTCAATAAGTGTGAGAAGTGCAAAACATAATGTTCAAAAAATAATGGAATATGCTTTAAGAGAATTTGAAAAATCTTATGGCGGGGGCCACATTCATGCTTGCGGGGGAAATATTGCAAAAGAAGATTGGAACAAATTTATAGAGAAATTCAAAGAAGGATTAAAAAAATGGTAAAAAAAACAATTTTATTATTGACATTAATTTTATTCTTACCAATTTGTTTTGCTCAAACCCATTATTCAGAATATTCTTCTTTAAACTTAGAAGTATCCTTAGATGGAGAAATGACCTTAAATCCAACCGGACCAGCTCCAAAATTAACAAAATTAACAGCAAACCTTTTTTTATTCCCAAGAGAAACAAGTTACCAAGAAATAGTTTTTTTAGATATACTTTCTAATCCTCAAGCATCAATAAAGAAAAATGGATACGCAACATATGAATGGACCGAATACAATCCAGATTATACATATGGATTTGATTCAGAAATAAAAGTAACTAACACATTACATAAAACTCCAAATGCTTATTTTCCAATAAGAAACGTTCCAGCAGAATATGAAGTCTATGCAAGATCTACTGAATATATAGACATAACAGAAGACATAATAGCGCAAGCTAATGAAATAGTAGAGGGAGAAACAAATCTACAAACAGCAACCCATAAATTAGGAGAGTGGGTTTATCAAAACATAAACTATGATTTAAACACTATAACTGCAAAAGCAGTAAAAAAATCTTCATGGATTTTAGACAATAGAGAAGGAGTTTGTGATGAAATAACAAATTTATTTATCTCATTCTGTAGATCAGTAGGAATACCAGCAAGATTTGTCTCTGGTACAGTTTACTCAAATTTACAAGAAGAAGGAGAAGGCTTTGGAAACCATGGTTGGGCAGAAGTTTATTTTCCAGACTATGGTTGGGCCCCATATGACGTTACATATGGGCAGTTTGGATGGGTAGATCCAAGTCACGTAAAACTTTTCGAATCAGCAGACTCAGCAGAACCATCTGTTAAATATAATTGGGTATCCCATAATTATCAACTTGAAACAGAACCCATACAAATAACTACCAATGTAACAACAGAAGGTTCCAGTGTAAAAAAACATTTTGATTTAAGAATAAAAGCTCTAAAAAATCAAGTTGGACCAGGAAGCTATGTGCCAATAGCAGTTGAAATAGAAAATCCTTATGAAAATTATTTATCCGACTTCGTTTACATTCAAAAAGCACCAGGTCTTACTGAAAAAAATTCAAGGCCAGTTTTAATCAAACCAAAGCAAAAAAAATACACTTATTGGATAGCCAAAATACCAAACGATGCATCCGCAGGATATACTTATACCACTTTAGTTGAAGCAAAAGATGGATTTGGTTCTTCAGATTCAGTGGAAATAGAATTTTCAAATATCTACGACGTTTTCACAAAACAAGAAGCATTAGATTTAGTTGAAACACTTACTGAAAAAGAAGAAAAAACATATTCAGAAGAATTATCTTTGATTTGCGATCCAACTAGAGCTTATTATTACACTTATGAAGACCCAAAAATAGATTGTAAAATAAAAAATATAGGGAACACCTACCAAGGAAGCATTAACCTTTGTTTAGAAGAGGATTGTAGAGCATTTAATTTAAGAATTTCAGAAGAAAAAGAAGAAAGTTTTACATTAGAATTAGATCAAACAGAACAAATAACAATAAATGCAAAAAATTCAGAAATAGACTTAAACAATTATATAACCATAAAAATCCTTGAAAATCCAAATTTAAGATTAGCAACTTTCAATTATCCGGCCGAAGTAAATTACAATGAAGAGTTTAATATAACCATTCTTTTATCTTCAGAAGGAAAAATACAAGAAACAAGTTTAAAATTAAATAATCTAGAACCAGTAACCATAAAACCAGAAAGTACAAATGTAGTTTCAGTTAATGGAAAATACTTCATCGACAATCAAATAAACCTAAAGATAGATTACAAAGATGAAAATGGCCAAGAATATTCATTGGAGAAAACAACCAAAATTATAGTAAACAATCTACCTTGGCATATTAAAATAATAAAATTCTTTAAAAACTTATTTTAAACTTTGTATACTTTAGCATGTCCTTTTACAGGTTCTGGAGTTTTTAATCCAACACTTTGGCCTTTTTTAGCTACTTTGATTTGTTCATGCTCAATTTGCATTGAATCTACATCCATTTCAAAGTTACTACCATCGCCCATTTCTATTAAGATTTTATCTCCAACCTTTAAAGTACCTTCTAAATCTAGTACAGCCACACTTGCTTTATCAAAAAAGTGACTTATTTTACCGATTTGTTTTTTATCTGCCATATATAATCACCAAAAGTAATAAAGAAAGAAGAATTTATAAAGCTTTTTAAAAATCAACGAACTACATAACGAATATCTACGCCCCTACCACAGCTAGCTTCATCTTTAATCACTAATCTCCAAAGTTTACCGGACGTTCCAACCCTTTCTTCAAAACCATCAGAATAATCTAATCTGGCAGAAGTAGGCATTAGTTTTTCTGGTTCACCTTCAAACCGAAGCCGAACCCCCAGTTCAATATTATCATCTTCTTTTAATTCTAAATATCTTCCCTTTGCAGTTTGAGCATCTGTCATTTTAACTCAGAAATAGGTTAATTCCATTATATGTAAATCTTTCTATTTTAATAACTTTTAGCAACATAAACAATACATTTGGCTTTTTTACCACACATTATACATTTACCAGAAGCTTTCTCAGGACGTTCTGCTTTAACACCACAAACATTTCCACCATCAGTTTCATCTTTTAATTTATCAGCGCATTTTTCCCCATCAAAATCATCAGAACAAAATGGAATTTTTACAAAGCCCTTATGTTTTTTTAACATTTCCTTAAGTTCTTTTAAAGAATTAGCAACTCTTGTATTATTTTTAAAATAATCATCAGCTTTTTTCTTAATTTCATTATCTAAAGACTTAGCATGTTTCTTAATTTCTTTATCTAAGTCCTTTATTTTAATCTCAAATTTCTTTCTCTCAGTTCTTTCAACTAAAGTAGCTTTTCCAGCTTTAACTTCTCTTGGTCCAATTTCTAACCTTAATGGAACTCCATGTAATTCCCAATTATGGTATTTCCATCCAGGATTGTTATCAGAATCATCTACTTTAACTTTATATCCTAATTTTTCAATTTTATCTTTAATATCCAAACATTTTTTCAAAACTTTATCATTCTCAGTTTTCTTCTTGCTAAACAAAACTGGAATAATAACAATTTGTAATGGAGCAATATCAAAAGGTAAAATCAATCCATTATCATCACCATGAATGCCAAAGATAGCAGCAGCAATTCTAATTATTCCTGGGCCATAACAAGTCTGCCAAACATATTGTTTTTCCCCATTTTTGTCTAAAAATTGAATATCATAAGCTTTAGCAAATTTCTGCCCAAGATCATGTGTAGAAGCTAATTGGTTTCTTTTCCCATCAGGCATTACAGTGTCTGGTGTGTATGTATCTACAGCACCTTTAAATTTATCCCATTGTGGTCTTTTAAATAAAACAAAAGGAATCTTTAGTTTATCATAAAGAACCTTAGTAGATATTTCAAAATCTTTCTTAACTTGCTTTAATCCTTCTTCATGGGTTGCAAAAACATCATGACTCTCAAAAAATGGAAACTCCCTACCTCTTAAAAAAGGCCTAGTCTGTTTATCATTCCTATAAACAAACATTCTATCTTGATATGCTTTAAATGGTAAATCTTGATGGCTTCTTATCCATAAACTGTAGATAGGATATATTTGCGCTTCTCCAGTTGGTTTTAAAGCAAACTCTTCATCTAGATTTTTATCTCCTGCTTTAGTAACCCAAAAAACTTCTGGAGTAAAATTAGCATGTTCTTTTTCTTTTTCTAAATCTGATTTCTTAACTATTGTAGGAAACCAAAAAGGTTCATGACCATCTTTTTCAAGTTCTTCTTCTAAATACTCATAAATTCTTCTAATGATCTTAAATCCCCAAGTAGGATAAACAACAAAGCCTTGTACACCAAATCTAATATCTGCTAAATTAGCTTTCTGCACTACTTGAGAAAACCATTCTGAAAAATTTTCTTTCTTTACAGTAATTCCTTCTTGTTCTGCCATATGTTTTAATTCTTTAATGCTTTATTTAAAGATTTTGGTTAATAGCTCTGGTGCAACCCTTAAAAAAGTAATTAAAAATTAATTGCTTTCTATCTAAATTGTAAGCAATTAATTTACTTACTAATTCCACTTTTTGGGTTGCAAAAGTTTTGTTTCTCAAAACAGAGCCATATTTTCTTTTAAC
>JAHJUI010000003.1 GCA_018829185.1 Nanobdellota archaeon
AGAAAATATGGCTCTGTTTTGAGAAACAAAACTTTTGCAACCCAAAAAGTGGAATTGATAAGCAAATTAATTGCTTACAATTTAGATAGAAAGCAATTAATTTTTAATTACTTTTTTAAGGGTTGCACCAGAGCTCTATTAAGAAAAAAGAAAAAATTAGTTAAAATCTTTTTTTGTTAAGATAATGACTTTTGTTGAACTTGGTGGAATTGTAGAGTCCATTGCAACTAAATATTTTAATCCAGCTTTTTCAGCAATTTTTATTAAATCTCTATCAATTGAGCCATCAAAAATTATTGCATGAACTGAATTCAAACTTTTTATTGTAGTTGCTAGTTCAGATGTTGGAACTTTTCCAAGAACATTTGTATCTTGATCTAGAATATACGCCCCCCTTGTACCCACTAAATCATCTAACATTGATTTGAAAGTATCTTTTTCTTTTTGAGGTATTCTAGGTCCACTTGAAGTTCTTATAGGTGGTCTAGTAGTTGTTCTTCTATCTGGAACAGTTCTACTAGGAACTCTTGTTGGAGTAACGCTTCTTACAGGTGCTCTTGTTGGGGTTGGAGTTTTGCTTGGAGTTGTAGTAGTTCTTATAGGTTCTTTATGTCCATTGCTATCAAATCTAGCTTGTTCAGCAGCAACTTTTGCTCTTAAAGCTATATTAATTTCTTTCTTTGTGAGTTCTTCAACTTCTTTTCCATCTGGAGCTTTAGTTACAAAGTCAATTTCTCCAACTTGCATTAATTCTCTAATAATTAAGTCTCCACCGCGGTCTCCATCAACAAAAGCAGTTACAACTTTACTTTTTGTAAGCTCTTTTACTGTTTCTGGAATGGATGTTCCACCTACTGCTATGGCATTTTTAATACCATGTTTTAATAGGTTTAGAACATCTGCACGACCTTCTACTATAATTATGTCATCTGAATCATCTATTGCTGGTCCGGCTGCAAGTCTTTCTTTACCATATTCTTTGATTTCCATCATTCTTACAGAATATGCTACCTCATCAGTAATTTCTTGACTGTCTGGAAGTACTTTTTCAGTTAAATCTTTTAGTAATTCCTTTGCTCTCTCTATAACGTAATTTCTTTTAGAAATTCTTACATCTTCAATACCGTCTGCTTTTACTTTGGCGTTGCAAGGACCTATTCTTTGGATAGTTTCTAAAGAAGCAGCTATAATTGCTGTTTCTGTTTTGTCTAAGCTAGAAGGAATTATTATTTCCCCATCAGATTTTCCTGCTTTTACTTCAAGTTTTACTTCTATTCTTCCTATTTTTCCGTTTCTTTGTAATTCTCTAAGTTCTAGTTCAGATCCTAGTAAACCTTCTGTTTGCCCAAAGATTGCACCAATTACGTCTGGTCTGTCTACAACACCATCGATCTGAATTTGAGCATGAATTATATATTTTGCCGAAACTTGGCTTATTTTTCCCATTTTCTTCCCTCCTCAAGGATATCATTTTGATCATTGATTTTACAATTTAGAACAAGCTTTAATACTCTTTTTTCTTTCTTCCCTCAAATAAAAATGAAATGAATGATAATGATTTTCTTGTTCTAAGTGTTATGTAGCCCGTAACACTAACTCCCAAGCCTCATAGCTTGCTATTAGCGTAAGCTCCGTTGAGTATTCTCGTGACGGGCTTAATTATAGCTATTTTCCTTTGTTTAAAAAGCTTGTGTTTTTGAAACATTTATAAGTAATATAGATATCCCATTTTGATAAAAAATGGGAAAATTAGCTATTACTGGTGGTTTATTGGGATTACTTTTATTGAATAGTTGTGCTGCAAGGCTTGAGGACCCGTTTTATAGGGGTTTAGATCTTATTGTAGAGCCCTCTTTTAATACAGTTTCTATGTTAGTTGTTGAAGGCCCCGATTCAGATGAAGCCCCATTTTATGTTGAAGTAGGGGATGCATTTCGTTCAGAAAGCTATCTTGTTTGTGGGGATGAGTTGAATATTCATGTTGAAAATGATGATTATTTGCAGGTTTCGGTGTATGCAGTGCAGGAAAGTTTAGGGTTTTGTTCAGATAGCTTTGATTTTATACCATTTAATTTATCTGATGATGAAATTGCTGGATTAATTGGGATAAGAATTATCGCCCCATTTGAGAATCATCAAATTTATACTTTAAAAGCTAAAACTTAATTGTATTTTTGAATATTTAAGAAGGATTTTATTCTATTGTAAAGGTTATTGGCGTCTTCTTGGATTTCTTTTTGGAATTTGAACCTTTTGTGGGGTGAAAAGAACTTTTCTTGAAGGCCCCTCCATAATTTTCCCATTGGGTTACTTACTTTGTCATCATAATCTGTCACCATATCTGCACTTAAGGAGATTTTTAATGTACCTTTTGTTAGTTTTTCATCTTTATGTTCAACTTGTTGAGAGTCAGATACTTTAATTTTCATTTTTATAACTGCTTTTGTGTAATCATCAAACTTTTTGTTTCCCTCCCATCCAATTTTAATATCTTTTGTTTTTCCTTTAATGGTTTCTTCGTATTTTTTTTCTACATGGCCATACTCATTATCTTTAAACCAGGTTTTTGTTGTTGAATAGAAATCATTAAAATTGAATATTGCTGTTTGAGAAATATCAAGATCTCCCTCTTTTATGATAATATCCTTGTCTGACATGTTATTTTCCTATTGTTTTATTTTAATAAGCTTTTCTAAAATTGTCTTAACTCTAAAAATGATTTTATTGTGTCTTGTAGGTCGTATGTATCTTTGTAAAGTTCAATCATTTCATTTTGAATCCTATCTTTTACAACTAATTTTTCATACATTTTTTTCATTAAACTATTTGGATCCCATTTTCCAGATGCATTAGTTATTAAGTTTGAAGATAGATTAATTTCTATTTCTCCTTGATTTGTTTTGATTTTCTTTCCTTTCCAATCTGCTTCTGCTTCTGATAGGCCAACGGCGAAGAAAGTAATTGTTATTTGATTTTTAGAATAGTCACTTGCTTCTTTTTCACAAATCCATTTGACTTCTATTTGTTTTGATTCACCTTTTAGTCTTTCTACATAGGTTTCTTCTTTGAAATCTTCGTTTTCATCCCCGTAGCCTTTATTGTCTAACCAGGATTTTACTTCTTTGTATAATTCAGACATATCAAAGAAACCTTTGTAAACAACTTTCAAACTTTTTACAACCTCTTTGGAATCAGCGTCTTTATGCATAAATTAAGATTGGAAAAAGTAGTTAATAAATCTTATGTTTCTAAATTTAATTCTTGTTTTGCTAATTTTATTAAATTGGCTACTTCTTCAGATAATTTCTTTTTGAAAGAACCAATTTCATCATTTTTGAAAAGGGTGTTAAATATCTTGAAAACTTTGCTCTTTACTTCTGTATCTTGCCATTTATCTTTATGATCTAATTCCATTCTAGATTCAATTTCAAGTTCTAATTTTCTTTCTTTTTCTGAATATTCCGTTATGTAGAATTTAACTTCTATTATGAATTGAATATATTCTGTTGCTTCTCTCTTTCCTGTCCAAGTGTACTTTATTGATTTTCCTTTTTGAGTTGTTTTTTGTTGATGGGTATCCTCATTAAAGGAATAATCATATTCGTCAAACCAACTTTTTATGTTTGAATAAAGAGAATCAAGATCTATTGTACCCTCTTTTTTTAAGGTCATTTTAGGACCCTTTACTTTTTTATCAATCATACAATTGATTGTTGGTTTAGAATTAATAAAGGTTTCTATCTAATTTTGCAAGCTTCACAAACAAACTTTTTACGATGTTTAAATAATTGACTGTAAGTGCCACAATTTGCGCATGGGCCCTCTAAATAATTCCTTCCAATTGGTTTGTTTTCTTCTTCTCTTAATAGTATTTTTTCAGAAAAGATTTCAAATAAATCTGGTTGAATCTTTAATATGTCGTTATGGGTTAGAATTCCGATTAGTTCATTATCTTTGATTACTGGAAGTCTCCTTACATCATCTCTACTCATTAAATACATTGCGTCATAGATATCTTCATTTGGGGAGATTGTAACTAATTTTTTAGTCATTACTTTGCTTACTGGTATTGTTTTAGTATCTAGATTTTTTGCTACAACTTTCCTTAAAATATCTTTTTCTGTTAAAATACCTAATACTTTTCCCTTATCTTTTACGATTACACTACCTACACTTCTTTTTAGCATTAATTTAGCACAATCTAGTAAAACTATATCTGGAGAAACTATTACTGGCCGTTTTGTCATGGCCTCTGCTACTTTTAGGCCGGTTTTCATAATTTTAAGTAGTTTTCTTCTTTTATAAACAATTGGGTTTAAGGTAATATATAATCCATTATAAGAACTTTTAAATAAACCACCATTCATGAGTTAAGATATGTCTGGTATTATAACTGTAATAACTGGACCTATGTTTAGTGGGAAATCTAAGGAATTAGCTAGATTGCTTAGGAGGCAGGCTATTGCTAAAAGAAAGGTCCAAATTTTTAAGCCAGCAATTGATACTAGGTGGGATCAAGATTCTTTAGGAACTCATGATGGAAGTGCTAATTTGGAAGGAATTCCAATATTTAGCGTATTTTCTTTTAGAGATATTTTAAGTTGTTTGGTGGGAGATGTAAATGTTGTTGGAATTGATGAAGTTCAATTTTTAAGTGATAATTTTAAAGGATTTGATAAAGAAGGAGTAGATATTATTCAAGGGTTAAGGGATTTAGCTCAAAGAGGAATAAATATTTTTGTTACTGGTTTGAATCAGGATTTTAGAGGTGAACCTTTTAGTTTAATGCCTAGACTGTTAGCGGAGGCAGATGAAATTATTAAATTAACCGCTATTTGTAATATTTGTGGAGATGAAGCACATAGAACTCAAAGAATAATAGATGGAAAACCTGCTGGTTATAATAGTCCTACTGTTTTAGTGGGTGCTGGTTTTGATAGTAAGAAGAGAGAATATTATGAAGCTAGATGTAATAAATGTCATGAAGTTCCTGGGAAGAAATAGTTTTTAATAGAAATTTTTATAAATGATTAGGTTAAGATTAATTTTAAAATGAATGCAATTATAAGTTTAAAAGATGTGTGGAAGATTTATGATCCGGTCTTTGTAGATGATAGAGTTCTTGTGGTTAGATTTTCTGAAGAAGATTTAACAAACTTATTGGTTGAAGAAAGACAATATGAAAAAATTTAACCGAAAGGTTTATAAATGGTTCAAAGTTCTAAAGACCAACTCTTGGAGGTTAAAATGTCAAATTCAAATCAACCTATTTATATTTTGCCAGAAGGCTATCAAAGAACAATGGGCAGAGATGCTCAAAGAAATAATATTCTTGCAGGGAAAATAGTTGCAGAGACTGTTAGAACTACTTTAGGTCCAAAAGGTATGGACAAAATGATTGTTGATTCTTTAGGTGATGTTATTGTTACAAATGATGGTGTTACAATTTTGGAAGAGATGCAAATTGAGCATCCGGCTGCTAAAATGATTGTAGAAGTAGCTAAAACCCAAGAAAATGAAGTTGGAGATGGCACAACTACAGCTGTTGTTTTGGCTGGAGAATTATTAAAAAATGCTGAAGTTTTATTAGATAAAGATATTCATCCAACTGTAATTGCAAAAGGATATAGAATTGCAGCTGAAGAATCACAAAAAATCTTAAAGGGGATGGCAGAAAATGTTTCTCCAAAAGATGATAAAATTTTAGTAAATATTGCAATAACTGCTATGACTGGAAAAGGTGCAGAGGCTAATAAAGAATTATTGGCTGATCTAACTGTTAAAGCAGTAAAACAAGTTATGGATGAAGTTGATGGTGTAATTGATATTGATATGGATAATATTAAATTAGAGAAGAAAGTTGGTGGCGGAACTGAAGATTCTGAATTAATTCAAGGAATTGTTTTAGATAAAGAAAGAGTTCATTCAGGAATGCCTAAGTTTGTTACAAATGGAAAAGTTGCTTTAATTGATTCTGCTTTAGAAATTAAAAATACTGAAACAGATGCAAAGATCCAAATTACAGATCCTTCGCAAATGCAGATGTTTATTGATCAAGAAGAAAATATGTTGAAGAATATGGTTGACCTTGTTGTTAAATCAGGGGCAAATGTTGTTTTCTGTCAAAAAGGTATTGATGATATTGCACAACATTATTTAGCAAAAGCAGGAATTTTTGCTTGCAGAAGAGTTAAGCAAAGTGATATGCAAAAATTAGCTAGGGCAACTGGAGCAAGAATTGTTACGAATCTTAAGGATTTATCTTCATCTGATTTGGGAAAAGCAGGAACTGTTATTGAGAAGAAAATTGGAGATGAAGGAATGACTTATGTTCAAGATTGTAAGAATCCTAAAGCAGTTACTTTACTTGTTAGGGGTGGAACCGAACATGTTACAGATGAAATTGAAAGAGCAGTTAAAGATGCTCTTGGGGATGTTTCAGCTGCATTGACAGTTGGTAAAGTTGTTGCTGGTGGTGGAGCTCCTGAAGTTGAACTTGCTAAAAAGCTAAGAGAATTTTCAAATAAATTAAGTGGAAGAGAGCAACTTGCTGTAATGGCTTTTGCTGAAGCAATGGAAGTTATTCCAAGAACTCTTGCTGAAAATGCTGGTTTAGATCCAATTGATATGCTTACTGATTTGAAAGCTAGGCACGATAAAGGAGATAAATGGGCTGGCTTAGATGTTTTCAAGGGAAAAGTTATTGATTGTTGGAAAGCAGGTGTTATTGAACCACTTAAGATTAAAACACAAGCAATAAAGTCAAGTGCAGAAGTTACTGAATTAATTTTAAGAATTGATGACATCATTGCAGGTAGTGGAAGTAAATCGGAAAGCTCTGGAATGCCACCTGGAATGGGTGGTATGATGTAGATACATAAGGTTTAATAACCTTAATTTCTTTTTTTATTACAATGAAAAAAACAATTTTAATGTTGGTTTTTATTTTTTGTATATTTTTTGTAGAGGCTTCTATAACTGACCAAATGACTGAAAGAGTTTCAAAAGTTTTGGTTGAGAGAATCAAGGTTAATACCCATATTTGTGATAAAGTTCCAAATTGTGATTGTATAGAAAGTGGTTCTTTTTATTGTGAAGATGGAGAATTGATTGAAGATTGTTTTAAATGTGGTTGTCCAAATAGTTATATATGTGAGCCTGAAGGGAGAGGTTGCATTTTAGAAAATGGTTTTAAGATTGAGCAAACTGTTGGTATTGAAGAACAAGTTATTTTAGATAGATTAGTTGGAGAAGATGAATTTACTTCGATTAGATTAATCCCGATTAGTTTTTTAGGAAGTAATAATTTAGTAATGAATTTTGATCTTTTGAAAATTACATTAAGTTTAGATTTGTTTGGTAAGCCCGCAGTTGATTTTGAACTTAAGGAAAAGACTTAAAAAGTTTCTATTTTTTTAAAAGAATATGTTTGGTGGCTTAAAAGACAAATTAAAGAATGCTTTAGGTAAGTTTTCTAAGAAAGTAGAAGAAGAAGGCATTGAAAGGGAGGTTGAAGTAGAGGTAACTGAAGAACCTAAGAAGAAAAAAGTTAAGGTTAAGAAAGAAAAGAAAAAAGAGACTAAAGAAAAAAAAGTTGAGAAAAAAGTTGAAGAGGAATTTGTTGAAGAGAAAAAAAAGGAACTAATTGAAGAAGAAATTCTTGAAGAAACAGTTGAAGAGCCTAAAGAAAAAAAAGAAGGGTTCTTTCAAAAATTTAAAAAAAGTGTTACAACTAAGAAAATTAATGGAAACCAATTTGATGAATTTTTTTATGAATTAGAATTAGCAATGTTAGAGAATAATGTTGCTGTTGAAGTTATTGAGAAGATTAAAGAAAGTTTGAAGATGGATTTAGTTGATGTAGCTATAGATAAAAAAGAAATTGATAAAATTGTTGGGAAAAGCTTGAAAAAAAGTTTAGAAGAAATATTTGATGTTGAAAAAATTGATTTGTTTAAGAAAATTGAAGAAAAAGATGGAGTGTTTTTAGTTGTTTTTGTTGGAGTGAATGGTTCTGGAAAAACAACTACTATTGCTAAGATTGCAAGTATGTTAAAAGAAAAGAAAATTTCTTGTGTTTTAGCTGCTGCAGATACTTTTAGAGCTGCCGCAATCCATCAACTTGGGGAGCATGGGGAGAAATTAGGTATTAAAGTAATTAAACATGATTATGGTTCTGATCCAGCTGCTGTTATTTTTGATGCTGTAAAACATGCTAAGGCTAAAGGAATTAAAGTTGTTTTGGCTGATACTGCCGGTAGACAACAGAGTAATGTTAATTTAGTTGAAGAAATGAAGAAGATTACTAGAGTTAATAATCCTGATTTGAAGATTTTTGTTGGTGAAAGTATTACTGGTAATGATGCAACGACCCAGGCTCGATCATTTAATGAGGCAATAGGTATAGATGCGATAATTTTAACAAAAACAGATGTAGACGACAAAGGTGGGGCAATTGTCTCAGTTGGCTTTGTTACTGGAAAACCTATAATTTATCTAGGCTGTGGCCAATCTTACTTAGACTTAAAAGAATTTGATCCAAAAGAAGTTATTGATAAACTTTTAGGTTGATTTATTAAATTTTCTTTAATTTCTTTTAAATTATTTTCATTGAATTTTTTGATAAAATTTGAGAATATTTTTCTTTGTAATTCTTTATCTATTTTTACCCTTATTTCTTCTTTCATCACTTAAACTAGGCTTTTTATCTTTATAAACTCTGCGCGTGCACTTGTCACAGTGGCGAATAAAAGAGTTGAACAAGGAAAAAAAATAAGTTTTTAATCTACTCTAAAAAATCCATAATTGCTTTCTGTAATCCGGTAGGTTCACGTCTCCCTAAAAAAATATCAGAACTAACATGCCCAGTAGTATCATTATTAGTTACTGCGCCATTAATGTGCTCACCAACACCATAAAGATTGGCTAAGATGAGGGTTGTTACAACGGTGGTTTTTAGGGCTTTGTATGCATTTTGTTTTAATCTTTCATATTCCATTTTGTTTTTACCTCCTTGTTATACTTTAAACTATACATTTTATCATATAAATAACTTTTTAGAGTATTTTTTGTCAAAAACATAAAATTTATATACTAATTATACTTTTAACAAAATATGATTAACTTAGATAAAAAAGATTTAAAAATACTCTCTGAGATTGATAAGAATTCTAGACGAACAGATTCAGAAATAGCAAAGAAAGTAGGTTTAAGCAAACAGGTTGTTAACTATAGAATTCAGAGATTTATTGATAATAAACTGATTACTGATTTTTATACTTTAGTTAATGTTGGTAAACTAGGATTGAATTCTTATTATGTTTTCTTACAACTTGAAAAAATAAATAAAGAACAAGAAAAAACTTTATTAAGAAAATTAGGTTTATTGGGGTACGTGGGTTGGTTAGTTGGCGGTATTGGCAGATGGGATGTTATTCTACTAATTTATGCAGATTCTATATCTACATTTGATAAATTGCTTACAGAGACAATTAACTTATGTGGAGAACACGTTCATGAATATGCGTTTACAACTTTAATTGAAGCAGAACATATAAGTTATAAATTTCTTGACACTTCAAATAACATTTACAATGTAAAACAAACAGAAAAAATACATATAAATGATTTGGATGATATTGATAAAAAAATTTTAAAAGTAATTTCACAAAATGCTAGGATGTCTATTGTTGATATTTCTAAAAAAATTAAGAAACCAGTTCATATAACTAACTATCATTTGAAAAGATTGATTAAAGCTAAAATCATTGAAGGATTTAAACCCAAAATTAATATAAATAAGTTAGGATATCAATGGCATTTACTTCTTTTGCAATTACAAAACCTTTCTGAACAGAGAAAAAAACAATTTATTGAATTTTGTAAGCAAAATAAAAAGATTTACTATATTACTAACACAATTGGAAATTATAATGTGATGTTAGATCTCCATGTAAAAAGTTCAGAAGAATTTAAAGAAGTCCTTTTGGAATTGAAAGATAAGTTTTCTGACATAATCAAATTATATGAGTCCATGGTAATATTTGATGAATACAAAATAGATTATGTTCCTAAAACATTTATATAAAAGATTTAGAAGAGTTTGATAAGGAAAAAATTATTGAGAGTTTGTTTTGAGAGCTGTGCTAAGCTAAAAACGAAAGATTTATAAGTATTATAACTGTTATAATTGTTATAAAATGAACACAACAATCTCAATACCAAAAGAACTTTGTGAAAGAATAAAAGAATTCGGAAACAAAGGAGAAACCTATTCAGATGTAATTTCAAGATTGTATGAAAGTGCTAAAGAAAGACAATTACATGATTTATTAATGGGTGAAAAAGGAACAATTACAGTAGAAAAAGCTTTAGCTAAGGCCAAGAAAACATGGCAAAAGTAGTGATTACAGAAACTCTTGAAAAAGAGATAAATAAGAAATTTAAAAAAGAATCTATTAAAATTTTTGAATTATTATTATCTTTAGAGAAAAATCCTAAAAAAGGTAA
Organism: Nanobdellota archaeon; assembly: GCA_018829185.1. Taxonomy (GTDB): domain Archaea; phylum Nanobdellota; class Nanobdellia; order SCGC-AAA011-G17; family PNOQ01; genus JAHJUI01. The sequence goes on from JAHJUI010000003.1 coordinate 10,510, forward strand.
ATTTTTAAACCAACTTGGAGATATTGTGCTTAAAGAAATTAAATATAAAAGTTTTAGATTTTATTTTATTACAAATGGATTCAAATTAAAGTTTTTAAAAATTGAAGAATTAAGTGATTTGTTGATTAAATTTGTTAGAATGTCTGATAAAGATAGTCAGCAAGAAGTTATTGAAGATATAAAAAGAGTTTTGAGGACTATTGGGGATGGATTATGATATTTGATTTAAAACCAAAAAAAGACAAGGAAATTCAAAGAGTTTCTAATAAAGCACTTAGAGAATTGAAAGAATTTTATGGAATAAAAAATAAGATTGAAATAAACATTATAATGTTAAAAGATAGAAAGACGTTTAATGCCCTTAGAAACAGGAAGACTCCGGGGTGGAATACTGCTTTTGCAAGGCCACCTATTTTTTCTGTTTTTATCTTAGATAAGAAAAATTTTGGAAAAGAAAGTAGTAGTGATTATTCTAAGGAATATTATGCTCAATTGATAAAGCACGAGATAAGTCATGTATTATTCTATCAAATGATGGGAGATTTAAGGTGTCCTGCATGGTTTGCTGAAGGTGTTGCTCTTTACACCGATGGAAGTTTAAAACGTAGAAAAAGACCAGGGAAATTTGAAGATTTTTTAGAGTTTTATCAAAGTGGAAAAAGTGGAGTTTATAGAGAATCTGGTTTTGCTGTTGAAGTTTTAGTTAAAAAATTTGGAAAAGGAAAACTTCACGAGCTGATTAAGAGAAATAATGGAATAAGGGGCAGAAAACAATTTGATAAACTTTTTAGGAAAATTTATGGTTTTAACATTAATTATAGAAATATGAATAAATTACTTCAAGAATAACTTTTATAAAGCTTGTTTTTTAACTGAATTCCATGGTTTTAGACAAATTAGGCCAAGGATTAAAGAAGACCCTTAGAAAGATAGCTGGCTCTGTATTTTATGATAAAAAGCTAGTAGAAGATATTGTAAAAGATATTCAAAGAGCTTTACTAGCTGCAGATGTTAATGTTCAGTTAGTTTTTGACTTAAGTAAGAAAATTAAAGAAAGAGCCTTAGAAGAAAAAACCCCACAAGGTTTAGATCCAAGAGAATATTTAATAAAAATAGTTTATGAAGAATTAATTAAGTTTTTGGGAGAAGAAAAGAAAGGTATTGAGATTAAGAAAACTCCTTTTAAAATTATTTTTGTTGGTTTATACGGTTCTGGTAAAACAACAACAATTGGTAAGCTTGCAAGATATTATGCTAAAAGAGGAAATAAAGTCTGTGCTGTTGGTTTAGATGTTCATAGACCAGCTGCTCCAGAGCAATTGAAACAAGTATGTGATAATGCTGGAATTAAGAGTTTTATTATGAAAGGCGAGAAAGACCCAATGAAGATCTGGAAAGCTTTTGAAAAATATGAAAAAGATTATGATGTTATTTTAATTGATACTGCTGGAAGAGATGCTTTAAGTAAAGATTTAATTAAAGAAATTAAAGAGCTAAATAAAAAAATAAAAGCTGAAGAAAGAATTTTAGTTATGTCTGCTGATTTAGGGCAAGCTGCTCAAAAACAAGCAGAGGCATTTCATGAAAGTTGTGATGTAACTGGTGTTATAATTACTAAGTTAGATGGAACTGCAAAAGGTGGTGGGGCTTTAACTGGCGCTTCAGTAACTAATGCGAAGATTAAATTTATTGGTGTTGGAGAAAAAATTGATGATTTAGAAGAGTTTAATCCAGAAGGTTTTGTTTCTAGAATGCTTGGCATGGGAGATATTGAAGCTTTACTTGAAAAAGCTAAGGAAGTTATGACAGAAGAACAAGCACAAGATATGGGTAAAAAATTCTTGAAGGGAGATTTTAATTTCTTAGATCTTTATGAACAAATGCAAGCAATGAGTAAGATGGGTCCCTTGAATAAACTTGTTGATATGATTCCAGGAATGGGCAAAGTTGATATTCCTAAAGATATGTTGAATGTTCAAGAAGGAAAGTTGAAAAGATGGAAATTTATAATGCAAAGTATGTGTAAAGATGAGTTAGAAAATCCTGAGATGTTTAATAGGACAAGAATAGAACGTATTGCAAAAGGAAGTGGAACTACTTCTAAAGAAGTTAGAGAACTTTTAAAACAATATAGACAATCAAAAAAACTTGTTAAACATATGAAACCAGGCAAGAATATGGACATAAACAAACTTATGAAAAAATTCAAGGGAAAAAATATGAAGGGTATGAAATTTTAGCTCCACTGTGACAAGTGCGCGGGTAAGGTTTATAAATAATAATTTCTTTTTTATGATATGAAAACGTTGAATTTAGTTGATTTTATTCCAAGGAAATTAGGCCATAGAGATGTTTTTGTTTCTGAAAAAGGGGAGTATCTGTTAATAAATTGTAATAAAGTTAGGCCTCCAAGACCAATTAAAATTAAAAAGAAAATAGTTTTAGATTCTAACTTTTTAGAAGTAATTGGTTTGTATTTTGGAGATGGAGCCAATTCTAAGTCTGGTAGTGGAAACAGGAGGATTGCTTTAGCAAATAGTTGCGTTGATCTTCATAGGAAATTCCTAAATTTTTTGTTTAAGTTCGGTGTTGAAAAAACAAGTTTCCGTGCTCAAATGCAAATTGGAAAAAATATTAAAATTTCTAAAGAAGAATTGATTGATTATTGGTCTGAAAGTTTAGATTTACCAAAAGAATGTTTTCAAGAAAAGATTGGGATTAAGGATGCTAAAACAAAAGAAAAAGGTTTATTGGTGTTAAATTATAATAGCAAAATTTTTAGAGTTTTATTTGATAATCTTTTTGATTATTGTTTAGAACTATGTAAGGAAAATAAAAAAGCTGCTGCTGGTTTTATTAGGGGATTATTTGCTGCTGAAGGATATGTTTCAGTTAACAAATATAATTCTCTTGCTTGGTTAGATTTGCCCATAATTGATAAAAATAGAAGAAAGTTTGTTTTTGATTTATTTAAAAGTCTAGGAATAAAGTCGAGGGACAATGGAAAAAGACTTATTGTAACAGGTTATCTAAATTTTAAAAAATGCAAAGAATTGGATTTGATTAAATATCATCTGGAAAAAGCCGAAAAATTTAATTTAGCTTATGAAAATCTTATTGAGAAGGGCAATGTTCCTGCTTTAACAAAATTAAAAATAATTGGTGTTTTGGAAAAAGGAAATAAAACTAGATTTGAAATTTCTGAATTATTAAACATAGATATATCTACGATTTATAAGTCTCTTAAGGATTTAGAAATTAAGAGCATAGTTAGATTAAATGGCAAATCTTTTTCTAGAAATAATAGAAAATTATGTGCTTTGTGGACTTTAGAGAAAATACCTAAAAATGAATTTGATTTAATGAATTCAGATTATTGTAAAAAAAGAGAAATAATTACTTGTAAATAGTAACAAAGCGAAAGCTTTATAAATGGTAAATTATTCTAATTTTTATTAAAAAGGAAAATAAAATGAAGTATGGAATAACCAAGGCAAAAACCACATTACTTCCAAAAGACTTAATTAGAGTCCCACATAAGGGGGGAGATTTAATTGGTGCTACTTTTGGACCTGCAACTTATAATAGAAATACTGTGGCAATGTCAGGAGAATATTTTCATTCAGATGAGTTTCCAAGAGTTTCTTTTAGGGAAGGAACTACAGAAGAATCTATTTCAGTTGTTGCTTATCAATTTGGACAAATAGCAAAACTTCAGATTTTTGATACAAACTGGTTACAAGCCGGAAGAATAGTAAAAACATCAGGAGGAGTTTTCACAAATACTTCAGAAACAGATGAAGTAACACTAAAAACTTTATTAAATAAAGCTGAAAAAGTTAATGGAATATACTTCATTGATGATCAAATGGCTTTTGCACCTTACGAAAGCTTTAAGACAGGAATTCAAGAAGGTGAAGAGTTCGCAGAGGGTGGATTAGCAAGAGCGTTAGAACATACAGATAAACAAGTTGCTAAAAATCTTAAAGAAATAGCTTCTTTTTATGAAAAAGGAGTTAATGTTTGGGGTTTTGATAAGGTTGGAAAACCTGTTTCAACAGTTTCCGCGCTTGGTTCCGACAGGTACCTCAATTACTGGCTTTGTGTCGATGGCGGCAATCGTGGCGGCAGCAGGAGTGGTTGTGCTTTTGGGGTATTAAGAACTGGCAAAGCCAGTCGCGATGAAAAATAAAAATGACAAAACAAACACCAAGAGTTGAAATAGGAAGAATTGAACTAATTGTTGATTATGAAGGAAAAGACTTGGCATTTGTTCATCCTTTACAAGGTCCAAATGATTATCAAACAGTTGGAAAAGGAATTTTAGCAAGAAATTTAACTATTCCTACCGGATCTCAAATTGCTTCTTTAATTCAAGGAGCTTATAGTTCTGAAGAACCGGAATTTAAGGAAGTTCAAAATATTATGAGAAATAAATGGTTATGGGTTTTTAATAGAAATTTATGGACTCCTGAAGGGGTTTATGTTGTTAATGATCCTGAAGTAATTGGAATGAGCCAACCTTTAGATGTGGATAATTTGAGAAGTAAATTAATTGTAGAAGATGTTTATGGGATTAGAGCAAGTGAAGATGGAAATATTAGATTTGCTCCAAAAGATAGTTATAGATTAGGAGAACATACTAAAGAATCTTTAACAGATGATAGTTTTATGATTGCAAGTTTTGGAAAAGCTGGTGCAGAAGTTCTTGCAGACGTTTCTACTAAGTTTAGATATAAACCCGCAGTTTGGGGTGTTGATGTTCAAGAAGGACAAGATAATGTTCAAAGAGTTTCCGCGCTTAATTCCAACAGGCTCCTCAATGGCAGGCTTAGTGTCGTTGGCTACCTTCATGGCAGCGGCGGGGGTGGTTGTGCTTTTGGGGTATAATTAAAGTGCCGAAGGCACCTAGTTTTTCTAAAGATAAATTTTATTAACCCCCAATTTCTTTTTAACTTGTCTTAGTTAGCTTAGGCTAAACTAGGGCTACATGCTCATTGATTAACGCTGAATAAGCTATGAAATTCAACCACAACATTTAGTAAGAAATGAAAAATGAAGTGGTGGTGATTTACTTTAAATTAGTGAGCTACACAACCGTTTCCGCGCTTAATTCCAACAGGAACCTCAATAACAGGCTTAATGTCAATGGCAACAATCATGGCAACAACAGGAATGGTTGTGCTTTTGGAATAGCCCTAGTTTCTAAGACCAACGAAATGAAAACCTATACTAATCTTTATTCTAAATTAACTTCTAAGAAAAATCTTTATTCTGCTTGGAGAAAAGCAAGAAAAGGAAAAACAAATAAAGATTATGTTAAAAATTTTGAAGAAAATTTAATAGATAATATCTCTTTATTGAAAACAGAATTATTGCTTCATTCTTATAGGCCTAAACCTTTAAAGAATTTTATTGTAAGAGACCCAAAAACAAGGAAAATAAGCAAATCAGATTTTAGAGATAGAATTGTTCATCATGCTTTAGTAAACGTTATTGAACCTATATTTGAAAAGGTCTTTATTTATGATTCCTATGCTAATAGAAAAGGCAAAGGAAATTTAGTTGCTTTAGAAAGGCTGGATTACTTTAAAAGAAAAGTTTCTAGAAACGGAAAAACTAAAGGTTGGTTTGATAATAATCAAGTGAAAGGCTATTGTTTAAAAGCAGATATCAAACATTATTTTGAAGAAGTTAACCATAAAATTCTTCTAAGGGTAATCAAGAAGAAAATAAAATGTAATAAAACAATTTGGTTGGTTAAACAAATCTTAAACAATAACATAACAAAAGGTAATTCTAAAGGAATGCCTCTTGGAAATTTAACATCTCAGTTTTTTGCAAATGTTTACTTAAATGAACTAGATTATTTTGTTAAACACAGGCTTAGAGCCAAATATTATGTTAGGTATGTAGATGATTTTGTTATTTTACATCCTTTTAGAACACAACTGATTGGGTGGAAAGAAGAAATAAATGATTTTCTCAAAAATGAGCTAAAAATAGAGTTGCATTTTGATAAATCTAGAATAATTCCATTAAGTAAACCAATATCTTTTGTTGGTTTTAGAGTTTTTTATTACTATAAATTATTAAAGAGATTTAATCAAAAAAATATACAAAGAAGATTAGGCAAATATTGTGTTTTATTCTCTGAAAATAAGATAAACTATGATAAGATTTATGACAGTTTACAAGGAAGTTTTGCATATATGGAACGTGCAAATACACACAGATTAAAGAAAAAATTGTTAAAGCAAGTAGAAGACAATTTTAAAGGAGAAATTTCTTCTGTTGAAGTAAACAAATATTTGAAATATTTGAATTTTTAAGTTTTTATTGAAAAGATAAGGCTATGGAAAGGTTTTTTAAGATAAGATTCTTTTTTATTTTTGATGAAGCCTGGAAAAGAAGCTAATATGGATAAGTTAATGAGAAAGTTTAAGAATAAAGGGCAGAAGGGTTTGAAGTTTTGATAGAAAAGTTTAAATAATCTTTTTTCTTTGTTTTATTTTAGGTGATATGGTTGAAAAAGATAGGTGTGTTGTTTTTATGTTTAATCTTTTTTGTAAGCATTGTTTATGGTTATCCTTCTTCTTGGGCTCCAAGAATTGATCTTGATGCAAATGAGAATGCTAATGTTGTTGCATGGGGGCAGAATTCTGAGGGAGGACTTGCCCGTACTTATTTTTTTAAGCATAGTGGAACTTTTAGTGTGCCTCTTTTAGCACCCGTTCAATTTTCTTGTGGATCAATGAATCAAGGGCCAGATATGGCTGTTGACATTAATGGTGACGTTCATGTAACTGTTTATGGCTATTCAAGTGGCTATAAAATGTGGTATTCTAAATTAAATGGAGAAACATTAACACCAATTATTAATTGTAAATTAGTTGAGAGTACTCCCGCTCATTTTCCTGCTAGTTTGGATTATAGGGATGCTTCGGTTGCTGCAGATTTAGGGGGGAATGCGCATATAGTCCTAGCAAAATCTTCAAAAGCTTATTATTATAAGATCAATGGAACAAATGGAAATTTTTTAGTTAATGATTTGCAAATAAATAATGCTGGCTCTGTTTATTCTGCGCCAGACCTAGTTCTTGATTCTAATGATAATGTCCATATTGTTTGGACTCAAGGTCAGCTAGTTTATACTAAAATAGAAGGAGATGGTCTAAATGTAGGAGATCCAATAATTGATGACATAATAATAGATTCTGATAGTGATAATGAATGGGCTTCAATTGCGTTAGATAATAACGGAGATGTACATGTTGCTTGGCTTCAAGAAGGAGTGGCTCCAAATTACAATAGAGTTAATTATGCTAAAGTAGGTGGAACGAATGGGGATATTTTGATTAGTCCTGTTCCGATGGATCTTGATTATTCTAATATTGTTTGGTGGGGGCCACCGGGCATTGCGGTAGACGGCGATGGAAATGCACATGTTGTGTCTGAGAAAGCACCTCTTACTGGTGGTTCTGTGCTTAATTATCATAATTATTCTTGGGTGGATTATCTTAAGATTAATGGCAATACCGGAAGTATTTTGATTCCAGAATTTAAAATTGCCCCAAATAATGCATCTATTCCTTCTGTTGATGTTGATGAAAATGGAAATGCCCATATTGTTTGGCAGAAATATATAAGGAATGGGGATAGTTTTTATTACAAAAGTTTTTACACTAAATTAAATGGGGATAATGGTGATTTAATATTTACAGATATTCCTTTAGGTGATGGACCAATTGGAGAACCTGCTTGTAGTGATGGTACTTTGTTTGGGCAATGTACAGAGACAAGACCATATATTTGTCAGGCGGGGGAGTTAGTTGAGAATTGTCAAGTTTGTGGTTGTCCAAGAAATAGAGCATGTAAACCAGATGGAACTTGTTTAGCTTCTAAGGTAAAGAAAACTGCAATGCCTTTATTTTCTGCAGTGCAAGAAGGTGTACAAAAAGATATAATTACTAGGATTGTATATTTCTTCAAAGGTTTGTTTTGATAACTTTTATAAACCTTATTTTTCTTTCATTTTTATGAAAATCATTGGAAAAGGTGCAGAGAGTATTTTGTATCTGAAAGATGGAAAATTAGTAAAGGATAGGATTTCTAAAGGTTATAGGCACAAAGAAATTGATTTTATGAAGAGGAAGTATCCTACAAGAAGAGAAGCGAAATTGCTTGTTGATGCTGCTAAGTTTGGGATTAATGTTCCCGGTTTGTATAAAATGGATGATAAAGAGATGAAAGTTGAGATGGAATTTCTTAAGGGGAATATGCTTAAAGATATTTTAGATAAATCTAAGCAAAGAATTAAACTTTGTAAGGAGGTTGGTAGGCAGGTTGCTGTTTTGCATGATGCAGGTATTGTTCATGGAGATTTAACAACAAGTAATATGTTGTTGGTTAAAGACAAAGTTTACTTTATTGATTTTGGTTTAGGTTTTTATTCTGATAAAGTAGAGGATAAAGCTGTTGATTTACATTTATTAAGACAAGCACTAGAAAGTAAACACTTTTTACATTATGAAGCTTTGTTTAAAGCTGTTTTATCTGGTTATAAGAAAAGTAAAAATTATTCTAAAGTTATGACAAGATTTGAAAAGGTTGAGAAAAGAGGAAGATATAAAAAGAAAAATGATAAAAGTAATTAGTTTTGATTGGAATGGAACTTTAGTTAATTTTAATAATTTTGATAAAGAGCTTTGGGATAATTTGGTTCCTAAATTATATTCTAAAAAATATAATTTGAGCTTTAAGGAAGCACAAGAAAAAATGTTTCATGAATATAATAAAAAAGGAAGTCAAAAGGCAGATGGTATTGTCCTAGTTTTTGGTTTAAGAAATTTGGATTTGAGGAAGATGTTAAGGAAGAATTGAAAAAACCATTAAAAGTTGTAGAAATCTACCCTGAGACAGAAGAAGTTTTAAAATCTTTGAAAGGAAAATATAAACTAGTTTGTTTGTCTAGAAGTGCTAAGGAAATTGTTGAGCTTAGTTTATCTTTATTAGGAATTCTTGATTATTTTGATAAAATTTTTTCTACTGTTTCTGATTTTAATTGTGCACAGAAAAGTAAAGAAGCTTATTTGCAAATTTGTGATAAGATGAATGTTAAACCTGGTGAAGTATTACATATTGGTGATAGTTATGAAAGAGATTATTTAGAACCAAAGAAAGCTGGTTTGAATGTTCTCTTTTTAGATAGAAATGAAACAGGTAAAGTAAAAGGTTCTATTAAAGATTTGAAAGGAGTAGAAATTTTTCTTTCATTGTGACAATTGTGACAAGTACGCGGGAAGAGTTTATAAATAAAAATTTCTAGATTATTATATGGCTAATATTAATAATGTTAAAGATATTAAAATCCCTAAAGAATCTGTTGAATTAGCTGAATTTATTGGTATTATTTTGGGTGATGGATGTATAAGTCGTTATTATAAACCGAGAAAATGTGCTTTTGCAGCAGTTAGAATTGCAGGACATGCTGAAAAAGATTATGATTATTTAGTAGATTATGTCAAACCCATGATTGAGAAACTATTTGATATTAAAGTAAGTGTTAAAAGACATTCGAATTTAAACAAGAAAACAATTTACTTAATGATTTATGGCATTAAACTTATTGATTTTCTAAAGGAGATGGGCCTTAAATCGGGAAATAAAATACAAAATCAAACAACAATTCCTAAGTGGATTTTTTCTGATGATGAATATTTAAAAGCTTGTGTTAGAGGATTGTATGATACTGATGGGAGCTTGTATGAATTGTTGCCACATTGGCCAGGTTTGTTTCAACTTAATTTTGATAATTATAATATAACTTTATTAAAAGATATGAGAAAAGCTTTGATTCAGCTTGGTTTTCATCCATCTAAGATTCATGGCACTAAAACTAAGAATGGAACGAAAGTGGATATTACAAGGAAAGCAGAAATTAAAAAATTTTATAAAGAGATAGGTACCAGCAATCCTAGGAGACTTAAACAATTTAGTAAAATAACATAGCCCGGTAGTCTAGTGGCCAAGGATCGCGGACTTTGGATCCGTGGACGGAGGTTCGAATCCTCCCCGGGCTATTTAATATTTTTTAGGATAGAATATGTATGAACAATAGTATCTAAATTGTTTTAAATAAAATCTTATTCTAATTTATATGACGAGAATAGAAACAGTTGCGACAGTTTACAGACATCCCAGAATTCTATTAGGAAAAAAGATAAATAATAAGTTTGGAGCTGGAAAATACAATGGGTTTGGGGGAGGAATTGAAGATGATGATGAAGATATATTTGCTACTGCCATAAGAGAAACTGAAGAGGAAGCTGGGATTACCTTAATTAATCCCGACAGAATGGGGAGAATTTTATTTCGCTTTCAAAGTGATGAACAAGACCATGATGTTCACTTTTTTAGAGCGAGAAAATATTTAGGAACTCCAAGAGAAACAGATGAAATGATTTTTAGATGGTTTAATATTAATAATATCCCTTATGATCAAATGTGGCCAAGTGATAGATATTGGTTCCCTCTCTTGTTGGAAGGAACAAGGTTTTTAGGGGAAGTTTTGTTTGGCAGCGATCAGCAAGTTATTGAACATATTTTAAAAGGATATGAGGATAGAGAATCTTTTGAAGACGCCTTAAGAAATTATGAAAATGCTATTTTGATTTGACGGCGTTGTCCTAAATCTAAAATTTTATTAATAGATAACCCCTAGCTTGAGCTAGGGGGTTAGACAATAGAGGTGTCTAACAATGAAAAAAGAGATAAAACTAGTTAAAAAAGTTAAGCGTTTGCTAAAAAGATTAAGATG
>JAHJUI010000004.1 GCA_018829185.1 Nanobdellota archaeon
AGGGCTTTAGCAAGCTCTAAAGCATCATCAACAAACTTTAAATAGTCAGAATATTCATTATTCATTTGGTACACCTCTTTGGTTTCTTTACAGAAACCTTAGAGATTTTTTATTTAAAAATTATAGGGTTGCACCAGAGCTGGTACCAACTTCACAGATTCCAAGATGCATTAAACTTTCACAACAAGCTTCTGTAAGGTCATCTAATCTTTGATAATCTTCTGCAAATTCTTTTTGGAAAGCTCTGAAAGCTTCTTCAGATCTCCAAATATCGAGTGTTAAGTAAGTATTATGACCAAAAATATCATTAAAGACTTCAGTTGCTATATAATCTGGACTATGCCTAAATAATTCTGGCCAAGCTGTCTCATTAAGCCTAGCAAATTCTTCTTCACATTCTTTTCTTACGTCAAATCTGTATATATTGACAATCATTCTTCCTTTGTCTTCTGTTGATTTTTCTTCTTCTCTTGCAAGGAATCTATCTATCCAATTAGTATCACATTTAGGTCTGTTTGGATCTTTGGCTAATTCTCCAGCTTTTATTCTTGCTCTTCTTTCAATTTCTGCTGCTGAAGTCATAAAAGTGAGAGTTAGTTGTAATTTATAAAAGTTTAGGATTTAAAAGGTAAGATTTATAAGATTTTTTGTATTCTCTTTTGTAAAATGACTGAAGAACTTAAAATAGAGTTTAGCCTGAGTTACTTAGATGTTTGGTCTTATACTCGTAAAGAATTTGATATTGTAAAGTTTGCTCCATTAGGCAGGGGAGAACTTTAATTTTCAGACCATTGCATCCTGATGAGGAAGTAGAGCTTGTAAGAACGTTGAGAGATCATTTATAGTTGTGGATTACTGGGTGGTTTTGTTTTTTGAATTAAGAAATCCAAACTGCTTTGCCACTTATTTCATCATTTGGAAAACCTGGGCTTTCTTCATTATCTTTGTTTTCTTCCCCTTCTGGTCCTCTTTCACCATCTTTTGGCCCTCTATCATCGCCACCCATTATTCCTTTAAAAAATAATTGGAATATATCTTGAACTTCTCCTTTTGCACTTTCTGGATAGTATTTTGCTGAATTCATTAGGCTTCTCATTTTAAGGTACATTCTGGCTTCATTAACAACTTCCTTAACTCTTTGAATTGGTTGGATTTTTTGTCTATCCCATGGAGGACTTTCAAGCATTTTTCCCCTCATGTCTTTTTCCATATCATATATAATTTCATGCATTATTGCAAAATCTAATTCAATTCTAACATCTTCTCCTGGATTTTCAGAAGGAGGCATTGGCTCAGCTTTCATAATGTCATTTTCATTTACTTGAGCATAAACATTAAACACAACTTCGTCTGCCTCATAATCTTTAAACTGAATAACTAGATCTAAGTTACCACCATATTTTTCTTGTAATTTCCTTATGCTTTCCATCATTTTCTTATCTTGTCTTATTTCCTGTTTTTCTTCTTCTGTTAGGCCTTCTTCATTGCCTCTTTCTAATTTTTCTTCAGGATCTCCAGGGAATTCATGGTTTTCCATAGATTGTTTCATTTCATAAATCATAAATTCTTTAGGTGGGAAAACCCAGATTTTCATATAAGGACTAATAATAGTAACTGCCCCGTCCATTCCGGGCATTTCAACTTCTTTTATTTCTTCCCAGTATTCTAATTTACCATAATCTGTTTCATATTCAATATTGATTAAATTAACATCCATTACTTCAGTGACATCATTTTTTTCTAAACATTGCATTGTATGGGATAATCTCATCTGACTATCAACATTATTCCAATATAATTCAAAGATTCCAGAAACTGATTGCTCCCATTCTTCTGTTGAACTTGGAAGATATTTTTCAAAGAACCATACTGCAAATTCTTGATTAAATCCTTTTTCAAATTCTTGTCTTTGTTTGATTATGTTTTCCATCTCGTATTCACACCAATCTCCTTGGCCACCTTCGTAATATTTTTGTTTTAATGGTTCAACTTGTTCAAATGGATCTCCCCAGCCACCAAACCAAACATATCCTTCTGTTCTTCCTTTTTCAATTCTGCAGCCACCACCTACTTGGAAAACTCCTTTTTCCCATTGTTGCTCATCTTCAAATTCTTTCCACCAATCTCCGCCTTCCATGCATTTGCCAATACAATCTTCATCAGCACTACAACCACCTTCACAATTTTGGCTTTCTTGATCAATATTACAATCCATTGATTCTCCACAAGCTTCTCTAATACATTTTTCTACACAAGGTCTTGAACATTCTGCTTTACATCTTTGTTCTTGTTCTTCTTGATTTTGTTCTTGCTCTCTTTTATCTTTTTCTTCCCATTCACCACCATCATCTCCATAATCACAGTCTGGGCAATAATCATCTCCTGGTGGCTCTTGTCCTGGTTCACCACCATTTCCATCTCCTTCAGGATTTCCTTCAGGTTCTGGTGACCCTTGTGGTTCTTCAGGTTCAGATTCTGGTTCATCTCCACCTTCAACATCATATCCAGTAATTCTTAAGAAAAATCCTGTAATAAAATTAATAACATTACCAGTTACTTCTGGTTCAGGTGCTTGTTCTTTAGGTTCTGGTGATTCTTGTGGTTCTGGCTCAGATACTTCTTCAGGTTCGTCTTCAATTGGCTCTTCTACTTCTTGTTCTTCTTCTGGTTCAGGTTCACTTATTTCTTCTACAGGTTCATCAACTTCTTTTTTTTCAGGAAGTTTAACACATTCACCATTACTACAAACTTTATCTCCTCCACAATCATTTAGTGTTTCACATTCATTTTTCTTTTCTTCACAAATCCAATCACAAGTACAATCAGGATAATTTCCAGAAATTTCTAAATTTCCTGGGCAGGAAGGTGTTTTAACAGACCATTCATCCCAACAAAATTCATCACAACTTTCTTGTCCTGGAGAGCATTCAACATTTAATGATACCCATAAACCATCAGCACACATTGAAGTAACTAATTCTTTTCCATCAGCACATTTTTCTATAATTTTATCACCATCTTCACATAAATTGCAGGTTGCCCATTCTTTAATTTGGCATTCTCCATCAATACATTCACCACATTCACTACATTCTTCATCTACTTGACAAGGTTGTGAGTCATCAACACAAACAGGTTCTAATGGACATCCATTTTCATTTTCTCCTTTAAAAATAACTTCACCGGCACATTCTATTTCTTCATATACAGGACATCCAGCACAATCTTCATAACAAGTTTCAGTTGTTTCATTTAATTCAGGTTCACAAACTCCGTCTCCACAAAAACCTTCTTTTTCTTTTATTTCATATTCTTTTGCTTGGCATTCTCCTGAAATACAATAATAATCAACTTTAATTTTGGTTGTTTCTGTTTCGGTTGTTCCGTTTTCACCTTCAACAGTTCCTTCAATAGTTGTTGTGCCTGCTCCACATATTTGTCCTCCACATTGAGAATCTCCACAATCTATTTGGTCATTATCATTATCATCTATATTATTATTACAAATTTCTTCTCCGTTTTCTTTAAATTCTTGTACTAGTCTTTTTTCAAAATTTGTCTGACTAAAATAATATTCTCTTTTATCATAACCTGAAAATAAACCTAAATAAAATGATTTTCTTGAATTATAATTTTGCTCTCTTAAATCATTTGCTTTTTGTCTTTGTAATTGGTCTTGTTTTATCCACCAATAAGGATCTTCATTTCCTTCTGGTTGTTCATTAGATTTTTCTTTTTCAATCTCTTCCCACACATCATTAGATTTTTCATTCCAAGCTTCTGTTATTGCTCTAAGTTGATTTGAATAAGAAAATAAAGAATCAAAATCTTCTTGCTGACAAGCACTCTGCATTTGATCTATTAAGTCCCTTGTTTCAGACATTAAACTGCTTTCATCTTTTTCTCTATATCTATCTCTTGTATTTTTATCATCTCTTCTTTCATCTGGATGTTTAAAATTACCTCTTCCTTCAAATCTTAAATCCATATTAATATAGTTCCACTCACAATCATCACACATTTCTAATCTTAAAATTGCTTCAAACTTTTCACCTTCACAAAAAGTAATTTCATTAAGAAGTACATTTTGACCTTGCCTTTGGTTTTCACTTCCAAAAATAGATACCATTACATCTTCACACTTTCCGCTACCTTGTTCAAAATAATTTCTAAAAATCATTTCTGCATTAACACTTTCTTTTGCTAATTCTTCTGCATTTGAACTTGTAGGATTAGAATTAAAAGCTTCAGCAAGTGATTGAATACTGTCTATCTTGCTTTGAATATCTATTTGTTCTTTTGGTTTTTTAAATTCAGTACTAAAATGTAATCTATAAATTATAGAATCTTCTTCTGGAAGCCCTTCAATATCTTCAAAATGATCATATTTCTTGAAAATACTTGGATATGCTTCCATTCTTATTTGTATTTTCTTTCCATCAAAAACTATTTTTTTCCAAACAGGAACATAATCATCAAGTTTTTTGTCTTGTTCTTCTCCTTCAACCCAAACCCATTTAGTTTCTTCATTTGGTTCTCCAAGAACTTTTCTAATTTGCTCTTCTTTTACAATTCCGCCCATTTCTTTTCCTGTTGCACCTAAAACTTCATTTAAACCTTCTCTTGCAGAACTAAAATGTAGCATTAATCTAACATAATCGATATTTCCTGTTTCATATTCTTCAGCATAATGAGTAATCTTTTTTATTTCAGAATCAACAGAGCTAGCTAAAGCAAAAGGTATTATTGTGGCTAGTAGAATCAAAATTAGGAATAAACTTAATACACCCCTTTTCACTTTCATGTGATTCGTAATTTTTATTATTTATAACTCTTTCTGTTTGTGGTTGATTAAACGATAAGTTTTCTTGCCTCAGGCTGGATTATAAATCTTTTGTTTTGTTGTTATTTATAAAGCTTTAGAATTAACTAGTTGAATTACTGGTTTTGTTTTAAAACGTGTGTATTATTTTTTGTAAATTTTCCTTCTGTGATCTATTTTTATCACAAGTATTCTAAGTTGATCATCTTTAATATCCATTATTACCCTATAATCACCAATTCTTAGACTGAAATAAGGATTATTTACTAATTTTTTTACATAAACATAAGGTCTAAATCTACAGCGTTCAAGAGAAGTAACTATTCTGCTTTGTAGTTTTTTATCTAATTTTTTAAGTTGTTTCTTAGCTAAATTAGATAATTTTACAGAATACATTATAATTTCAGCTCTTTCTTTACTTCTTCAAGAGTATGGAATTTTCCTTCTTTGAATTCTTTTTCAGCTTGTTTTATATCTCTTTTAGTTTCTTCTGATAATTCCATTGTATCTTCTATTAAACCCCAGATTACTTCTTCATAGGTTTCATTGTCAAACATTTTTCTTTTTCCTAATTCAGATTGTAAATCTTTAGTTATTTGGATTGTGGTTACCATAGTGAACTATAGTTTGGTATAGTATATAAAGGTTTTGTTTTGCAGAGTTTGCATGGCATGATTTTATGTTAAAAGGCAAGATTTATAATCCTTCCTAAATTCTAAAATTTCATGACAAAACTTTATAGGGTTTCTAAAAAAATATTTGGTTCTATTGATAGAATTTGGTATAAATTTGAATTAGATGGGTTAGAAAACATTCCTGAAGAAGGTCGTTTAATTGTTGCTGTTGCTGGGCATGCATGTAATGGGGATGCTATTCATCTGGGATTGCAGCACCCAAGGGAATTACATTTTATGGCTAAAGGAGAATTGTTTGATGTTCCTATTTTGAGTAGTCTTGTAAAAGGGTATAATGCTTTTTCTGTTAAAAGGGGGCGGGGTTGTTCTTTAGAGGCTATTGAAGCTGGTTTAGATAAATTAAGAAAAGATCAAGATGTGGCCATGTTTGTTGAAGAGGTCAGAACTAAGACTGGAGAATTGGGAAGGGTAAGGACCGGGACAGCTCGTATGGCTTTAATGGCAATAGAAGAAGGTATTCCTGTTAAAATTTCTCCTTGTTTATTGCAGGGAACTTATGGTTTATATCCTGCAGGCATTATTCCCCGTAGAAAACAATTGAAGTTGAGTTTTAATGAAACCATTGATACTAGTAAGTATGATTCTATAGATAGATTAACTGCTGCTATACATGATTCTATTCAAGAATTAAAAGAAAAAAAGAAAAAAAGTTTTTAGCAATTTCCTGCTGCAGGAGCTGCAGCACTACCTTCTAAAGTTTCTCCACATGTTTCTGGAGCTACATTGAAAGCAGAACAAATAGCTGTTTTAAATGCTTCAGCATTTCTACTTGTGTCAACTTTTACTCCGTTAACAACCAAACTTGGTGAACCAGTAACTCCGTATGCTTTAGCACGAGCAGAATGTTCTGCAATTAAATCTGCTCCTCTTTCTTCAACACAAGACATGACTGCTGAATCATCAATTCCTAAAGATTGCATTAATGCAAGCGATTCAGTTTTATCACATTCTATATCTCTTGAAGAACTACATGCAGGATAGATATCTTCTACAAAACTTGTTGCATATTGCCAATATTTGTCTTTAGCAACTTCTTGTATACATGCTTGTATTTTGTTTTGTTGAGTTTCATATTCTCCATGGCCGTCGTGATAAAGGACACTTTCAAAATCTACCGAATCTCCAAGTAAGGAAACTACTTCGGCTAAAGGTCCTTGCGCTTGAACACCATATGGGCAATAACTCCATATAAATAACTCAACTTTTGGTTCGTCTGTTTTTGGAACTTCTGTTGGTGTTGTTTGTGTTGGTGTAGTTGGCGGTAATTGGTCAACTGCTTCTAAAGGTATAGCGTTTGGGAATAAGTATTTTCCATCAGTTGAGACATAAACTGGTATGTCTTGACCTTGGATGTTAACTATTCCAATGTATAATCCGCTTTCTTTTTCAAAACCTGATGCGTCTGCTCCAGTTACTCCAGAATTAGTTAAATAAGTTTCTACTTTTTCTTCCATAGAACTTGCTGAAGTTCCTAAAAATCCGTCTCCTCCGAACTGGACAATTAAAGAGATTATTAGTAAAATCCCTAGGACAAAAGTAGCAACTTTATATTTGTCTTTTTTTCTTCTTTTTGTTACTATGTGTTCTTCCATTTTTTTACCCCCTAACAATTAGTTAGTTCTTTAAGTTTTGACAATTGCTGAACTCCTGGATATTTTTCATTATTTATTACCCAGGTTGGATAGTCTGTTATGCCAGCATTTGAACATGAAGTTTTGTCTTGGTCGCAGTCTACATAATTTACATATTGGAATGAGTCTCCAAATAATTCTTTTTGGTCTTTACAATGGCTACACCATTCTGTTCCGTACATTGTAGCGCCATTTTGTGTTAAGCATCGTGCTAGTTGATCATTGTCCGAGATTGGATCTACTCCTGTAAAAAGAGTTATTGCAAAGAAAATTAGGGCTATTATTATTACTGTGATTATTATGTAAGAAACTACTCTTTTATTCATCGTATTATTTGTCAGAAGAAGTGATTTATAAATGTTATGCTTTATTCAGTTCTTTAAAATCTTCTTTTGTTTTTAATTTGTAAAGCATAACTAATGAAATTATGAATAATGGAATGCTAAATAGTTGTGCCCATGATAAGTTGTAAATTACTGGTGGCCAATCTTTTAAGAAATCTAAGAAGAATCTTATAATTGAATAGATTGCTACAAATGTCCAAAATAAGAAACCACTAGGAAGTTTTTTGTTTTTGAATAAGTAAAATAAATAAGAACCTATTGCTAAGTTTGAAATTAGTTCATATATTTGGGATGGATGTCTTTTTATTCCTTGTATTGTTATTGCCCAAGGTAAGGAAGTTACTTTTCCAAGGATTTCTTCGTTGATTAGATTCCCAATTCTTCCAATTGCTAAACCTAGTGCTAATGGGATAACTAGAATATCTGCTAAGTCAAAGAATTTTATATTTCTTTTTTTACAATAGAATATCATTACAATAATTACTAAGAAGAAACCAGTGTGGAAAGCTAAACCTCCTTTCCAAAGTTTTAAGATGTTTATTGGATTAATTGAGTAATATGACCAATTTGCTATTACATGACCGAGTCTTGCTCCGATTATTGCAGCAGGTATTAAGTAAAGCATGAAATCTAGAATATTGTCTTTGCTTATGTTTTTGAATTTTGCTAAGTAGATTGATAAGTATGCTCCAATGAAGTAAGCTAGAGCCATAATTATCCCATACCAGTGTACTTTTACTGCTCCTAATTGAAAAGCTATGGGGTCCATTATACCTATTTAAGACTAAGAATGTTTTTATAAGTTTTTGTATTGTTGATTCGGAAATGGTTAAATCTAGATTTAATTCTATTGATGAGCTTCCAGACAGCCATAAAGAGACTCTTGAAAAACACTTTACTAATTTAGATAAAGATACTTTTGTTATGACTGGATTACCCATTGAACTTTCTGGGGGTGTATTAGCAAGATATTCAAGAGCAAATACTGGATTAAGACTAACCTTAGCTAATGAATTTTTAGATGAGAATGGTCAACCTTCTGAATTAAAAGGATCTGAATTAATAGAAAGAGTTGTTAATGCTTTTGGAGATGATTCTGTAGGAGAGTTAGTTTCTGTTCAAGTTGGAATGGAAAATATTTCTATTTTGTTAACAAAAACAATTGAAGATCTTAGGATTGGTATGTCTCCTATTGAGAAATCAACAAGATATGTTCCATATGATGAAAAAGCTGAAGATGGAAATTGGAGATATTTAAGGCCAAAAGAAATTATGGATTCTGAGTTTGCTGATGAATATATAGAAGCTTGCGATGGAATGTTTGAAGTTTATTCAAACTTGGTTCCACCCTTAGTTGATTATTTTAAGGGTATTTTTCCCGAAGATAATTTTTCTATTAATTTTGAAAGGGATGGAAAAACAGTCGAATTAAAAAAAGATGATTTAAAAACTAATGAAGAAAAAAGACAATTTAGGGTTGGTTACAAATTTACAGTTAGATGTGCTGCTTTAGATGTTGCAAGAGGATTATTGCCTGCTTCTACTTTAACAAATATGGGTTTTAATATTAATGGAAGGGGGGCTGTTAATTTACTTACAAGGTTAAAAAGCAGTAATTTAGATGAAGATCAAAGAAAAGCAATTGAGTTAGAAAATGAATTAGAAAAGGTTATTCCTACTTTTATTAGGAAAAATAGAAGAATTGAGGAATGGACTGAGATTGATAAAAATATGCAAGCACTTGCCGATAAATTATTTGCGGGCTATGTCCCAGAATTTCCAAAACCAGTTACTTTAGTTAGAAATGCTGATTATTTAACAGAAGTTGTTTCATATTCACTATATCCATATACTAATCTTTCTTTGGAACAAATTATGGATGTTGTTGATGAATTACCTGCTGAGGGAAAAGAGGGTGTTATTAAAACTTCTGTGGGCAAGAGAGATTCTAGAAGGGATAGGACAGATAGGGGTTTAGAAGCGGGATATCCTATTACCTTTGATACAGTTATGGCTTATGGAGAATGGAGAGATGTGCATAGACATAGAATGTTATCACAACAAAGACAACCCTTGACTTGTGATTTAGGTTTTGTTATGGCACCAGAAATTGGAATTGTAGGTATGGAAGAAGAGGTTAAGCAAACTGTTGAGAAGATGCATTCTTTAAATAGGAAATTAAGAGAATCTGGTTTTGGTTTAGCTGCACAAAATACAGGATTGCTTGGAGATAGAATAAGGTCTGTATTTGCTTATAATATGAGGGAAGCACAACATAAATTAGAATTAAGAACACAACCAATGGGACATTATGGATATAGGCTAACTTGTATGGGTGAAGCTGATCAAATTATAGAAAGGCATCCTTGGGCAGAGATGTGTTTACAATATGTTAATAGAGATGATCCTGGCGGGAAGATAGCTAGAGCTAAGGAACAAAGTTGGATTGTTGGTAAAAATTTGCAGAGTGGTGTTGATTCTGGGATAGATTTATAAATCATTTATTTCTAATAAGCAACATGTATGATTTAATTATTATTGGGGGCGGAGCAGCTGCATTAAGTGCCGCAGTATACGCAAAGAGATTTAATTTAAACTTCTTAGTTATTGCAAAAGAATTAGGTGGAACTGCAACTCAAGCATGGGTTGTTGATAATTATCTAGGAATGCAACATGTAATGGGTGTTGATATAGCAAAGAAATTTGTTGATCATGTAAAATCATTAAATGTAGAAATTGTAGAAGATGAAGTAAAAAAAATAAAAAAAGGTTTTGTTGTAAAAACTAGCAAAAAAGAATACAAAACTAAAGCAATTATTCTTGCAACTGGAACAAGAAGAAGAAAGTTAGATGTTAAAGGAGAAGATGAATTTAAAAATAAAGGTGTTGTTTATTGTACAACTTGTGATGCTCCAATGTTTAGGGATAAAGATGTTGTAGTTGTTGGATGTGGAGATTCTGGCATGAATTCTGCTTTGATGTTAACACAATATGCAAAGAAAATTTATGTTGTTGTAAGATCTAAAGTTTCTGCTGCACATAAATATACAAATGATGCTAAAAAAATGAATAAAATCGAATTTTTAGAAAAAATTAATATTAAAGAAATCAAAGGAGATCATTTTGTTAATCAAGTTGTTTTAGATAATGGAAAAACTTTAGATGTTCAAGGGGTTTTTGTTGAAATTGGGTCTCATCCTAATTCTGAATTAGCAAAAGAATTTGGAGTTAAGTTAGATAAAGGAGGAAATATTAAAGTTAATGATTGTATGGAAACAAATATTAAAGGAATTTTTGCTGCAGGAGATATTACTAGTAGTGGTTGTAAGTTTAAACAATTAATAACTTCTGCTTCAGAAGGCGCCAAAGCAACAAATGGGGTTTTTGAATTTTTAAATTAAGCAATAATGGAGGTAAGCGATTTTCTGAATTTGGTTTCTTCATTAGATACCCTGCTCATAAAGTCTTCATATGCCTTCTCTAGGCCACCAATTCCCCTTATGTATTCTTCTACGCCTTGTCCAGCGTAAAACCCTATTCTTTCTAAACGTTTTTTTGAAGATAGCCACCCACTTGGAAATATTAAGGTGCCTTCCCTTTCAAATTCCTCTCTTGATATAGATAGGGTAGAGCCTGATTGTCTTTCTGCTTTTGGAAGATCAACTATATTTAATCTTCCAGAGTATCTCATATCTGATGGAATTTTAATACTGCCATTAGGATCATTTATGCTGACTTTATCTATGGTTCCACGAATTCTTCCCAATTCAAATGCTCTATAACGTTTTGATGCCCCTACTAAGGGAGATTCTTCAATAGTTCTGACTATCATGATTAATTCATCTTGGTTTTCAGCTACAGTTTTTATTAACTTTTGCATCTTCGTCATTTTTTGTAAAAATGTGACAAAAGGAGGGTTTAAAAAGCTTTTGAAAATGCTTATTTTATGAAAAAACTGATTATTTTAGTAATTTTAGTGTTTATTTCTGGATGTAGTTTTAATGGGGATTATGTTTTTGAATTAAAAGAAGTTGATTCTGAAGGTTATTATGAAGCTTATTTTTGTCAAGTTGAGGATTGTGAAAGTGTTTTAGTTAATCTAATTGAAGGTTCTTCTAAGGTTAGATGTGCTATTTTTGATTTAGATCTAGAAAATGTTACTAATGCTTTAAAACAAAAAGATTACAAGTTAGTTGTTGATCAAAAAAACACTAAAGATTTAGATGGATTGAAATATGTTATGAATAAAGGAGAGTCACAATTAATGCATAATAAGTTTTGTATTTTTGATGATAAAATTGTTTGGACTGGTAGTATGAATCCAACTGGAAGAAGAGCTTATTATAATGACAACCACATAGTTATTTTTTATAGTAAAGAGATTGCTCAAGTTTTTAATGATGAATTTAATGAGCTTTATGGAAGAACCTTTGGTTGGGGGCGTAGTGTTAATGTCCCTAGTTTTAATTTAAGTGGAACAAAAGTGCAGGTTCATTTCTGTCCTGAAGATTTTTGTGAAGAAACTGTTTTAGATTTGATTGAAAATGCTAATGAGATTAGATTTATGACCTTTAGTTTTACTTCTGATAAGATTGGAGATGCTTTATTATTAAAAGAAGATGTTAAAGGTGTTTTTGAGAAAAGTCAAGCAAGCCAAGAATGGAGTGAATATCATAAATTAAAAGATAAGTTTGATGTTAGATTAGATACAAATGGATATAATATGCATCATAAAGTGTTTATTTTTGATAAGAAAATAGTTGTTTTTGGAAGTTATAATCCTACAGATAATGGAAATTTGTATAATGATGAAAATATGATTGTTGTTTATGACGAAGAGTTAGCTAAACAGTTTCTGGAAGAGTTTGAGCGGATTTATTTCTAAAAACAGTTCTTTTTATTCTTTCTAAATTTTCTGCCCAATGTACAAGACCCGTTACTGCCGTTCCCATAGCTAAAATTGTACCTAACATAAACCATCCGGCAGTATGCCTATAATTACTTAATCTCTGTTCAAAATCTTGATTTTCAACTATAAATTTTGTATTCTCCGAAAGTTGATCGTACTCTTTTTTGATTAATCTGCCGTCAACAGTTAACCTTGGATTTGTTAAAATTTCTTCGATTGTGTAAGTTTTTGCTAATTCTGTTTGGAGGGCTTGATGTCTTTCAATTATTTCTGGGATTTCTAATGCTGAAAGTTTAATGTAGGTTGCTGTTCCTGCCATAAACAAAATACTTGCTAATCCGACGTACCTTGCTGTATTAACGGCGAGTCTATCTAATCTTTCTGTTTCCATGTTTTTTAGCAATATGACAAAACTTATAAAATTAACTAATTTCTTTTAACAAATTCGTATTTTATTTAGTGACTTCATAACTTTGAACTTTTTTTAATAATGCTTTTGCTTTTGCATTTTTTTCAAAATGTTGCCTTACTGGTTCTAAGAATTCATTTATGTATTTTGCAGTTGCTTTTTTCAAGTCTAACGGATGTATTTTTTTAGCTACAAAATCATCTTCTAAATCAGAATAGGATTTATATTTTACAACTCCACCGAATTTTTCTGGTCTTTCGATTACAAATTCTTTTACTTTTTCAAATACAATATATTTACAATATTCTAACACAGGATTATCAATACTTCCTCCTTCTGGACAGTATGCTTTGTTAAACTTTCTTTCAACTTCTGTTTTAGAGTCTGTCATGAAAATTGCTGAATCTGGATTTGATTTTGACATTTTTTTTGCTATGCCTGCATCAACTCCAGTTAAACCTGTTTCTTGAGGTTTGTTTAATCCCATTAACATGTGATGATGAATTGCAATTGGTTTTTTATAACCTAATTTTGGTGCTATTTCTCTTGCAAGAACATTTACTTTTCTTTGATCCATTCCTAATTGTGCAATATCTACTTTTAGATTGAAAATATCTGCTGCTTGCATGCAAGGATAGAATATTTGTGCTGCTGATAGTTTTTCTGATTCAGAACGACCCATAATTTGAGCACATCTTGTAATTCTTGTTACTGAGTTTAAAGTTCCTATTTTGATAACAGTTAACCAATAATCTTGATTCATATGTTCAGATGCCCATAAGAATTCTACATTTTTTACATCCATTCCACAAGCTTTCCAAACTTCAATGAAATATTTTCCAACTGTTTGTATTTTTTCTAAGTCTCCCCCTAGTTTGTTGTTCATTAAAGCAAACCAATCTGCTACCCAAAATTTGAATTTAATTCCAGTTTTAGTTAATTTATTAACATTTATTGATCTTAAAAGACCTTGAGCAATGTGAATTTTTCCAGAAGGTTCAAAACCATCATAAGCTATTGGGTTTTTTTTCTTTTTTAGAAGTTCAACTAATTCTTCTTTAGTGATTATTTCTTCACCTACTTCTTCTATTAATTTTAATCTCTCTTTTAAATCCATAGAATTCTTTTAGATTAAGTTGTTTTTAATGTTTTCGATTTTGAACTCTTAGTAACCTTTTTAAAGGCTTATTATTTCAAGATTTTACATGATATGCCTAATAGCACTTATTGTTTTCGGAATATTAGCAATTTTCTCAGCTAGTCATAGGCCTTTATTTAAGGAAGCTTTAGACTGTGTAGGAAGAAGGTTGACTTTTAGGCCATGTGAAAGTAAATTAGATGAAAGACTTAAAAGTAAAATTACTGGGGTTTTATTAAAAAGAAATAAGTATGCTGCTAGATTTGTATATAAAAGGTTTGAAATTATTTCATGGATATTTTTAATTTTAATGATTGGGAGTATTTTTTTCTCTGCACAAGCTGGTTATTATTATGCAAGATATGGAAATTGTAATGGGCCAGATGATGATGGTTTTTGTATTTTTGATCCCTTAGGAACTGCACATGAGCCTGGATGTGAAATTGATAATCCAGACTATAATCCAGAAGATGTAACTTTGCCGGTTGTTTATGATGATGCAGTTTCTTTTGGAGATGAAAATGCGAAGGTTACAGTAATTGAAGCTGGCTGTTTTGAATGTGATTATACCAGGCAAGCTGTTCCGGTTGTAAAGAAAATTCTAGAAGTTTATGGAGATCAAATTAGATTTGTTTATATGGATTTCCCAATTAAATCACATGAATCTGCAACTAAATTAGCTGAAGCAGCACATTGTGCCCATGAACAAGATAAGTTCTGGGATTATTATTATGTTTTATTTGAAAACCAAGAGAAAACTTCAAATGAAGAATTAATACAACATGCAGAAGATTTAAGTTTAAATATTGAACAATTCACATTTTGTTTAGAATCTGAAAAATATAAGTCCGTTATAGATAGAGATTTTAATAATGGTGTTAAAGCAGGAATTTATGGAACACCTACATTCTTTGTAAATGAACATGTACTTGTTGGTCCAAAAGATTTTAATGAGTTTAAAGTATTAATTGAACAAGAATTAAATCAGTAAATTATTTAAACCCTTATTTCTAAATTATGTTTAGGTGATTTAATGGCAAGAAAAAATGATCAAGGAAAAACAATAGCCATTTTGAGTTATATCACAATAATTGGTTGGATAATTGCATTAATTATGAATACTACTGAAAAATCTAAACTAGGTAGTTACCATATAAGGCAAACATTATTGCTTTATATTTTTGCAGTTATTCTTTCTTGGATCCCAATTGTAGGTTGGATCTTAGGAATTGTTTTATTCATTTTTTGGATATTAGGTTTAGTTGGTGCAATAAATGGAGAACAAAAAGAAATGCCAATTGTTGGGGGATTAGCACAACAATGGTTTAAAGGATTATAAATTTTCTTTTTTTCTTTTTATTAAACCACAAACTTTATTAATCTTTATTTTTTAACTTCCTAATATGAATGTAGAGAAATTAAGAAAGGATTTTCCTGTACTAAATAAGGATTTGATTTATCTCGACTCGGCATGTATGACCCTTAGACCAAGGCAGGTTATTGATAAAATCATTGAATATTATACTGAATATCCTGCTTGTGGAGAAAGAAGTTATCACAAATTAAGTAGAAGAACAGCTGAAGAGTTTGAAAATGCTAGAATTCTAATAAAAAAGTTTATTAATTGTAAAAAAGATGGAGAAGTTGTTTTTACTAAGAATGCCACTGAAGCAATAAATTTAGTTGCTAATTCTTTTGAGTTTAGCAAGATGGCTATAACAGACAGAGAACATAATTCTAATCTGTTACCTTGGCACAAATTTAAACATTTTATAGTTAAGAGTAATGAAGATGAAACTTTTGATATGAATGCTTTCCAAGATACAATTAAAAAAGTTGATTTGATTAGTTTTGTTTTTACCAGTAATTTAGATGGTTATACTTTACCAGTAAAAGAGATTATTAAGGTTGCACATGAAAATGATGTTGTTGTTATGTTAGATGGGGCACAAGCTGTTCCACATAAGAAAATAGATGTTTCTAAGTTAGATGTTGATTTAATGGCTTTTTCAGGTCACAAAATGCTTGGCCCTTCTGGAACTGGTTGTTTGTATGGAAAAAGGCACATTTTAGATAAGATGAAGACTTTTATTATTGGCGGAGATACTGTTAACAATACAACTTATGATAAGTTTGAATTGAAAGAAGCTCCTTACAAGTTTGAGGCTGGTTTGCAAAATTATGCTGGGGTAATTGGGTTAGGTGCTGCTGTTAAGTATTTAACTCCAATTATTGGTGATATTGAAAGTCATGAAGAAAAACTTTGGAAATATATGCGAGATAATTTAGATGTTGAAATGGTGGGTGTTGATCAGGCTTCAGGTATATTTTCTTTTAATATTCCTAAAATGACTTCACATGAAATTGCACAGATGTTAGATAGTTCTGCCAATATTGCTATAAGGAGTGGAATGCATTGTGTGCATAGTTGGTTTAATTCTAGAAAGTTGAGTGGAAGTGCTCGTGCTTCTTTTTATTTGTATAATACAATGGATGAAGCTAAAAGGTTTGTCGAAGAAGTTAAGAAGATCATTGAATTAAGGTAAGATTTATATATTTTGGCTTATTCTCATTTTAAATTTATATTGGGGGGAATAAAAATGCATACAGATAGATGGGAAAGAAGATTAGGTTATGGTTTTGGAAATTTTAGGGAACTTAGAGGACAATGGGCACCATATGATAAAGTTGGGCCAAATGATGTTCACATTAATCCAGACTCTAGATATGCCAGAGAATTAGCAGAAGTTGGAATGATGGTTGATGTAGAAGGTACACTTGAGGGAATGCCTGCTTCAATTGCATTGGTTGTTGATATTGATAAGGGTACCCACAGGCAAGTAATAGGTTATATTGAGAACGCTAACCTTATGTTAGAAGACCATACAAGCGGTGAACGAGGAAAAGGATATGATGAACCAATTGTCACACATTTAGATTGGATTGGGTACAAAAGGTGGGGGCATTTAATTGATTGGGATGTAGATGGAAATGTATCTTTTGAACTTTACTTTGTTCAACCACCAATCTCAGAAAAGGAATTTTTAAGAAGAGATTCTGCTTTGGAAATGAATACTGGGATAGAAACTATGTTGGATAAGGGAAGTCCCGAAGGATCTAAGTCTGCTAAAGGAATTTTACTTGAAGGTGCTTAACTTTTTTCTTTTTTTTATTAAATAACCTAAACTAGAAATAATTAAACTTTCTACAAAAATATAAACGAATAAGTTTCTAAAACCTTGCACCCAGAATTCTAATGGAAATTGTTGCAATAATTTAGATCCGGATTCTAACAACCAATAATCTGTTTTGAATAATAATTTATGAAATGTTGTAAAGAAAAATTGGAAATTTATTAAAAAGATTATTAAGAATATTATTAATAAAAGAATTGTTAGATTTCCGCCATAAAATAACCCTTTTGCAAAATCTTTTTTGTTTTTTATATAAAGAGATAAACTCATCAATGCAAAAAGTAATAAACCAAGTCTTAATGTGGCAGTTAAACTTTGAATTAGTTCTTTTACTTCTTGAAGATGCATGATTTCTCTTTCTGAATATGTGGATGATAATTCTTCGTTTGATTTAAAGAAATTGTACATTTCTTGGTCATCTTTTAAACCATTGTTAAAAATAAATAACCCATTTGCAATAAATAATAAAATTGGTATTAAAATGATAAAAACTACTAAAAAAACCTTTCTTTTTATCTTTTTCATAGTAAATAAAATAGTATTAAAATTAAAATTGCTACTGCCACTGCGACTACTGCAAAATCATGTATGCACATATGTTTTTTATGTTTACATTCATCTACAGGACATATCTTAGCCATAATGTTAGTTAAGAAAAGGTATTATATAAATCTTTTTGAAGTATGAATATTAATTTTTTTAACTAATTTTGCTAATATCCAAATGATTATTGCAGCTAATACAATGTAACCCCAATCAATTAGGGCAAGAGGGGTTGTTTTGAAGATAATGTTTAGTGGGGTGTAAACTATTGCTAACTGCATTAACAATGAAGCTAGTACTGCGTAAATTAGATATTTGTTTGAGAATAGTTTTAAATTATAATTTGATCTAATCAATTCTAGTCTTACTAATTCAAAGACAACTAAAGAGGTAACAACTATAGTTTGTGCTTTTATTAAATTTCCAATATTTAATTTAAACAACACTAAAACTGCTATTGTAATTAAAATAGCTATAGATATTATGTCAAAGATTAATTTTCCAGAAAGTATCTTTTCTTTTTTAGGGCGTGGTTTTCTTTTCATTATACCTTCTTCTTTTGGATCTACACCTAAAGCTAGAGCAGGCAATCCGTCTGTTATTAGATTAATCCAAAGTATTTGTATTGGCAATAAAGGCAGTAAAACTGCACCATCTGGTCCCTTAAATATTAACATTGCAATGAAAATGACTAAAATTTCAGCCATGTTTGTTGATAATAAATAATTGATAAATTTCTGTATATTATCATAAATTCCACGACCTTCTTCTACAGCATTCACAATTGAGGCAAAATTATCATCTAATAAAATCATATCTGATGCTTCTTGCGCAACATCTGTTCCAGTGATACCCATTGAAACACCAACATCTGCATTTTTTAGAGCTGGTGCGTCATTAACCCCATCTCCAGTAACAGCCACAACATGACCATTGGATCTTAGGGCTTTTACAATCCTTGTTTTATCTTCTGGTATTACTCTAGCAAAGATTGATGTTTTTTCTACGACTTTTTTTAGTTCTTTATTACTTAAATTTCTTATATCATAGCCGCTAAGTGCATCACCTTTAATGCCCAATTCTTTTGCAATTGCTTTTGCAGTTATAATATGGTCTCCAGTTATCATTATAGTTCTTATTCCTGCAGTCTTACAAGTTTTAATTGCTTGTTTCGCTTCAGGGCGGGGAGGGTCAATCATTGCTTGTAAACCAACAAAAATTAGATTGTTTTCCTGATCTTTTTCTGTGAAAGCACGATAAGCAAATCCAAGAACTCTTAAGGCTGAATTAGCGAAAGTTTCATTTGTCTTTAAGATATTTTCTCTATCTTTTATTGTTAGTTTTCTTGTTCTTCCATTTTCATCGATATGTGTGCATCTTTCTAGTAAAATATCTGGTGCCCCCTTTGTGAATATTGTTTTTTTACTCCCTTCTTTATTTATGGTGGACATTAATTTCCTAGAAGTTTCAAAAGGTATTTCATCTATTCTCTTATATTTTTGGTCTAGTATTTGTTTTTTTAAACCAAGTTTTTCTGCAGAAATTAATAATGCTGCTTCTGTTGGATCTCCAATAATTGCAAAAGAGTTTTCTTTTATTGCTAAATTGGCGTTGTTACAAAGACTACCTATTTTTAGCAATAAAGATATTTCTTCGTTTTTTACTTCTTTTTTGTTATGTAAGAATTCGCCATCTTTTTCATAACCTGAGCCAGTAACATCTATTATTTTATTATTTACAAACAATTTAGTTACAGTCATCTCACTTTTTGTTAGAGTTCCTGTTTTGTCTGAGCATATTACATCTGTAGAGCCGAGTGCTTCTACAGCAGATAATTTTCTTATTAGTGCCTTTCTTTTTACCATTCTTCGTACGCCAAATGCGAGAGCAATTGTGACTACTGCGGGTAAACCTTCTGGAACTGCGGCTACAGCTAAACTAATTGCGATCATAAAAGAATTGATTAAACTGTTTCCTGATAAGTAACTTATTAAGAATATTATAATACAAATAGCAATTGTGATTATGCCTATGTATTTTCCAAGCTCTTTTAATCTTAATTGTAGTGGTGTTTGAACTTCATCTGTTTCTTGGATTAATGCAGCTATTTTTCCGATTTGGGTTTTCATTCCAGTGGAAACAACAAGTGCTTTACAATTTCCTTTTGTCACAATTGTTCCTGAGAAAATGGTGTTTGTTCGTTCTGCTAAAGGTGTTTTTTCATGTAATATCCTTAGATCTTTTTTTACTGGGACTGATTCTCCTGTTAAAGCTGATTCATCTAATTCTAAATGGTGCAAGGTAATTAACCTACAATCGGCTGGAACTTTATTCCCGGATTCTAATTTTATTATGTCCCCTGGTACTAATTCTGAGGATTTTACTTCTGTTTCTTGACCATTTCTGTAAACTATTGTAGAAAAAGTTGTCATTTTTTTAAGAGCTTCAATACTTTTTTCTGCCCTGTATTCTTGTATGAAACCGAAAATTGCGTTGAAAGTTAAAATTATAAAAATAATAAGTGCGTCTATTGGGTGGCCAATAAATAAAGAAATTGCTCCTGCAAAAATTAAAACTAAAATTAGTAAACTTTTGAATTGCCGTAGAAATATTGTAAATGGTTTTACTTTTTTTGCTTCTTTTATGCGATTTTTACCTATTGTTTTTGATCTTTTCTCTGCTTCTAATTGTTTTAAACCAATTGCGGTTGTGTTTAAATCTTTGTAAATTTGATTTAATTCTATGTTATGATGGGGCATGATTATCTAATAAACCAGGAAATGGGGGTTGTGATAACCCCAATTGTTTTGTATCCAAAGCTTCTTTTGTTTACTATTTGTTGTTTGGCCATTTTTTCTATAACATTTAACATTAAAGCACCTTTGAACGAGTTTGGAGTTATTTCTAATCTATTTAATAGGTCTAGCCCATTTAATTCTTGGCTAGTTTGTGCATTTAAGAGAAGGTCTCTCATTTGTTCAAGATTGAATTCTACTAAAATGTGGTGTTTTCCTTCATCTAATAAAGTGATATCTCCTGTTTTGCCCATTGCAATGATAAATGTTTCATTAGTGTCCCTTACATTTAGTTTAATATGGAAAGGCAGGAATTTTTTAATTTGATTTGGAATTTCAGGTGGAGAAGTTTCTAAAGAAATTTCCATAATTTGCCTTATAGAAAGATTTTCTATTTCATTGAAATTAAGTTCACTTGCTGCAAGTTCTGCTTTTTCTTCATCTATTAAGCCATTCATTTGACTTTGGTCTAAATTAATTGCGAAAGCATTGCTAATTAATAGAAAAATAGTTAAGATTAGGATTAGTTTTTTCATGTGGTTCACCTCAGTTAGTTTTTATAAGAACTATTTTATAAGCTTTTCTTTTTCTATGTTTTGATAATAACTTTTCTATTTCTTGGGCCATCAAACTCAGCAAATTTTATTCCTTGCCAGGTTTCTAGTTTTAATTTTCCA
The DNA here is from genome assembly GCA_018829185.1 of Nanobdellota archaeon. Lineage (GTDB taxonomy): Archaea > Nanobdellota > Nanobdellia > SCGC-AAA011-G17 > PNOQ01 > JAHJUI01. Next base: position 21,158 of record JAHJUI010000004.1, read on the forward strand.
TTTTCAATTATTATTGTTTCAGAGCTACCAATTAAAGAGGTTTTTATATGGGCGTCTGAGTTTCCTTCGGAATGAGCATAACCTTCGTCTTTTGGAATTTCCTTGTTTAATTTCATTAGAATATCTTTATTTACATCTGGATCGGCGTTTTCATTTATTGTAATGCCTGCTGTTGTATGTGGGCAGAAAACAACACAAAGTCCTTCTTCTATATCTATTAGTTCTTGAACTTTAGAAGTAACATCAATTAATTCTTCCCTTTTTGTACTTTGGATATTAATCTCTTTTATCATGGAAATCTATATAAATTAAATAGTATTTAAAAGTTTCATGAAAGAAGTAACTGAAAAAAAGCTAGATAAGTACTTTGATGTTACTGAAAGAGCAATTAAAAAAGTTAAATTTAAAGAAGTTGATGTTGATTGTAAGAAAATTGCTGATGATTTTTTAGATATGGCAAAAAGATATTTTGAAGATGCTAAACATTTTAAAGAAAAGGGGGATTTTGTTACTGCTTTTGCAGCTTTGAACTATGCACATGGTTTTTTAGATGCTGGTGCAAGACTTGGGGTTTTTGATGTAAAAGATAACAAATTATTTGCTGTAGATGAGACCTAGTTTTGATGAATTATTTATGAGAATTGCGTTTTTAGCTAGAGAAAGAAGTACTTGTTTGAGTAGAAAGACTGGTGCTACTTTAGTTAAGGATAATAAGGTTTTGGCTATGGGATATAATGGATCTCCTGCTGGTACTGAACATTGTTCTGATAAAGGTGTTTGTAGAAGAAAGGAATCTGGTTTGAAAGCTGGTGAATATAAAGATGAATTGTGTAGGGCTGTTCATGCAGAAGAAAATGTTTTGTTGCAAGCTGCTAAGTTTGGAGTTTCTACAGACGGAGGTATTATTTATTCTGTTTATTTTCCATGTACAATGTGTGCTAAGTCTATAATTAATGCTGGTATAAAAGAAGTTGTTTTTGCTGAAGATTACCCTAATGAATTAGCTAAACAATTGTTTAAAGAAGCAGGTATTAAAGTTAGACAGTTGAAGATAGGTATTACTACTGAATAGTAACATTTATATATAACTATTTCTTTGATTTTATTAGAAAAATGTTGAATATTTCAAGAGCAATAAAAGAAAGTTTATGTGTTTTAGCTACTGTTCTAGCCTTTTCTAGTGCAGCTCATGCTTCATCTGATGTTCAACCCCCTATAGGTTCTGAAGAATTAAAATATAATAGTTCTTTTGGTTCTTCTCAACTAGAATTAAAAGCAGATTTAGTTTCTTATCTTGGGGGAGATGGTGTTATTCTAAAAATTGGTGAACCTACACGAAAATTGATTAATACATATGTTAGAGCAGCTGAATATCTTGAAGAAGAAGAATTTACACCTTATGAGATTGCAAAGATGGTTAGTATGATTGCTTGGGATCGTTACAAATATGGAAGTAACAGAGCTAAAACACATAAACTTTCTTTTGTTGCTATTGAATCAGAACCATCTACTGTTTACCATAAAGCTACTCTTTTAGTTGATTCTAAAGGAGATACTTTTGTTGTAGATCATGGGAATCGTCCAGAGAAATTAAGTTCATATATAGATTCAAATTATTTTTTTGTAACTAAGTCTGATTCTACAAAGAATTTTTGTTTTAAGAGAAAGGAGCTTAGATTTACTACACCATTAGAGGAATTAGAGCACTTTTAATCTTAATCAAAATCTTTATAAACAAAAAATTCTAGATTTAATTTAATGAAAAAAGTTGTGATATCTTTAGGTGGAAGTGTTATTGTTCCAAATAAAGTAAATTATTCTTATTTAAAGAAATTTAAGAAATTAATTTTAAAATATTCTAAGAAAAATAAAGTTGTTGTTATTTGTGGTGGAGGAAGTACAGCTAGAAAATATATTGATTCTTTGGAGGGGAAGAAAGATAAAAAAATATATGGTTTGGTGGGAATTGCTGCTACTAGATTAAATGCAAGATTAGTCGATGGTATTTTTGATAGAAAAGAGGATATTCCTGAAACTTTAAATGAAGTAAGAAAACAAATTAATAAACATAATTTAGTTATTTGTGGTTCATTGGGTTATAATACTGAAATGACAACAGATGGAAATGCAGCTGAAATTGCTAGAATGATGAAAGCTGATTTTTTAGTGAATATTACAAATGTTTCTGGCTTGTATGATAAAGATCCTAAAAAATATAAACATGCAATTAGGATACCCCAGATAAGTTTTATGGATTTTGATAGAATGGTTAATAAGGTTAAGTTTAAAGCAGGACAACATTTTGTTTTAGATCAAACTGCCGCTAAAATAATTAAAAAAGCCAAAATTAAAACTTGTATTGTTGATCACGATTTAGATAATTTTAAGAGAGCTTTGTATGGAAAAAGGTTTAAAGGGACACTTATTTCTTAAGAGAAACTATTAAATACATTAATTTTTAATTATTTTTTATGAAAATAGTAGTTAGTGGAACTCCCGGAACGGGTAAAAGTAAGTTTTCTAAGAAATTAGCAAAAGAATTGAAGTTTAAATATTTAGATATAAAAACATTTTCTAGGAAAAATAAGATTTATGACAAAATTGAGAAAAATTGTTTAATTATTGATGAAAAAAAATTAGTAAAAGAATTAAAGAAATTAAAAGGAAATTATGTTATTGATGGTCATTTAAGTCATTATTTGAAAGCTGATTATTGTGTTGTTTGTAAATGTGATTTGAAAGTTTTAAAGAAAAGATTAGAAAAAAGAAAATATTCTAAACAGAAAATAAAAGATAATTTAGATGCAGAAATATTTGATGTTTGTTTTATTGATGCTAAAAAAATACAGAAGAATGTTTTAGTTTTGGATACTAGTAAAGGTTATAAAATGGAAGGTATTGTTAGGTTAATAAAATGAAATTTTTAATAATTGGAGACTTACATGGCCAAATTCCTAAAATTTATTATAAAAGTTTTGATGCAATAATTGCCCCAGGTGATTTTTGTTCTTCAGAGGTAATTAGGAAACAAGCTTTTTTGGAAGTTAAAGAAAGATTAAAAAATCCCAATTATACTATAAGGTGGTATGATATAATCGGGAAGAAAAAAGCAAAAAAAATAATTAAAAAATCTCTTGTTGATGGAAGAAAAATATTAGAGTATCTGAACTCTTTTAATGTACCTATTTTTACTGTTCCTGGAAATTGGGGTTGGTCACATTTTAAAAACGAAAAATGGGAATTTATGAATAAAGAGCAGTTTAATAGTTATTTGATTAAAGATTTAAAAAATATAATTAATTTAGATAGTAAAATTAAAAATTTTAAAGATTATCAATTAGTTGGGTACGGCAAGTGTAATAGCCCTGAATACCCCCAATATAAATCGGATATAAAGAAAAAAACTTATGGGGATTTAAAAAAAGCTAAAAAGAAATATAAAAAGTTATTACAAAGATATGATACTTTGTTTAAAAAAGGCAAAAAACCGTTGGTTTTTTTATCACATAATGTTCCATTTAATACCCCTTTAGACCAAATAGTAAATAAAGATTCTCCCAGAAATGGGGACCATTTTGGTTCTGTTATTGCTAAGAGAATGATTGAAAAATATCAACCTTTGGTTTGTATTGGGGGGCACATGCACGAACATTTTGGAAAGTGTAAAATTGGAAAAACAACCTGCATAAATTCTGGTTATGGTTCTTATGTTAATACATTTATGGAATTAGAAGAAAATAAAATTAAAAAATTAGAATTTAAATATGGAAAGAAAGGAAAATATAGCCCCTATTAATCATTTTCCAAATCTTCTTTCTCTAGCGTCGTATTCTTCAAGACAAGAAATAAAATCTTCTTTTTCAAATTCTGGCCACAACTTTTCTAAAAAGATCCATTCCGAATAAGCACCCTGCCAGATTAAGAAGTTAGAGGTTCTTTTTTCTCCACCCGTTCTAATTATTAATTCTGGAGAACTTTTTAAAATTAAATTATCAGTAAAAGTTTCTTCATTAATTTTATTTATATCTAAGCTTCCTGATTTTATTGCTTCTGCTATTTTTATTGTTGCATCAATAACTTCTTGTTTTCCACCATAAGCCATTGCAAAGTTAACAGTGTGGCTATCATAATCTTTTGTTTTTTCTGAAATTTCTTTGATAGTATCTTGAATGTCTAAGGGAAGTAAATTAAGTCTTCCAACAAAGTTTATTTTTACTTTGTTTTCATGTATTTTTGATTCTTCTTTAAGTAATCCTTCATATTCTTTTCTAAATAGGTTCATTAGATAATCAAATTCTTCTTTTGGTCTATTGAAGTTTTCTAAAGAAAGACAATAAACAGTAAGTTCTTTTATGTTATATTCTTTACACCAATCAAATAGTTTTTCAACCTTTTTTGCACCATATTCATGGCCTTTCCAAGGTTTTAACATTAAACGTTTTGCAAATCTCCTGTTTCCATCTAAAATTATTGCTATATGTTTTGGAACTTTCATTGATTTTTATTCCTTTTGTTTACTTTAAAAACTTTATGAAAATCTTTGTATTACAAAAAGATTTAAAAAAGTTCGTTTTTATTTAAAATACATGATAATTAAAGAGAAAAACTCTAAAGAACTAAGGAAATTGATAAATTCTTCTAAAGGGAAAGTAATTGTTGAAGCAGGAAATGAGAAATTGAATAACTTTTTAGTTGCTAATAATAAGATCGATGTTATATTTAATTTTGAGAAATTTACTAATCGAGATTATTTTAATATGAGGCAGTCTGGGTTGAATCATGTTATGTGTAATGCTTTAAAGAAAAATGGAATAGCTGTTGGTTTTGATTTTGGTGCTGTTTTGAATAAAGAAGGTTTTGAAAGAAGTAAATTATTAGGTAAAATGGAACAAAATGTTAGATTTTGTAAGAAATATAAGGTTAAGATGGTTTTTGATAATTTTGGGGGTAGTGTAGATCAAGTTTTATTGGATGCTTTTTCTAGAGTTTTAAGTGAAAATTAACGAAAGATTTATATATAATGCTTGTAATTTATAGTATTACGCGATAAAATGGATGACGAGATTAAAATTAATTTTAACAAACCCATGCTTGTTTTAAAAATTAGGGATACTTACAAGGCCCCGTATCATAAAAACAAGTATTTGAATGTTACAAAGAAACATCTTGAAAGTACAGCTGAATTAAAGAAATTTCTTCAAGAGTATACTCTTAATTGGAGCAGTGGGATGTATGATTTGCAATTTTTACTTGTTGCTGGGGATTACAATAGAAGTCCAATTTATTCTACTTTTATGAGATTTGATGTTAGAGAAGGGAAAGTTGTTAAAATTTGGAAGATTAGCCCTTATACTAAGAAAGAATACATGGTTTGGGACTTTTTGAAGGTATCTAGAAAGAAACGGGTTGCTGCTAAAAAGCGAAAAGTTAAGAGAAATGCGGTTAAGAAAGCTAAAAAACCAAAGAAAAAAGTTGTTAAAAAGAAGAAACTTGTTAAGAAAAAACCTAAAAAGGTTAAACCTAAGAAAGTTGTTAAAAAAGTTAAGAAAAAGAAAAAATAATTACATATGTCTTACTTCTTGTCCAGCATCTGCTACTAATCTTTCTACTTCGTCTCTGCTAGACGCTTCAAGTATTTCTAAAATTGGTAGGCTACTTTTCATGTTTTCTAGTCTTTCCCTGCCGCATCTAGTAGGTCTTGGACCAATTCCATGGTGTTCGTCAAAATGTGTTTCGTAGAAACCTCCACAAGGTGTTACCCCATATGTGCTTTCTGATACTGTTGACATGTTAACATGGCAGAATGTTTTTACTGCCTTTGGACTACCATTTGCGTCATAAAAAATAACTGGTCTAAGATCCGGTTCACCTTTTTTGATATTAAGTCTTAAAGCTCCATCTTTTGGCATTTTAGTTTCCTCCGTAAATATTATTAAAAACCGGAAATACCATAACATTTATAAAGCCTATCTTTCTACAAACTTTTGAAAGAAGAGAAAAGGCGAGATGTGTTTTTTCTCAGGTTAATAAATGAAACCTGTTATTCCGAGTTTAAGGGAAAAGAAACGATATTTGGTGTTTGAGATCAAATCAAATACAAGTTTCAAACAACAAAGCGCTGAAAAAGCAGTAACAGAAGAAATACTTAAGTTTATAGGGACCTTAGGTTATTCAAAAGCAGGCGTTATTTTCCTAAAGGACAATTACAAAAATAATAAAGGAATATTAAGGGTAGGAAATAAACACGTTGATGAAATCAAGATGGCATTAGGATTAATAAAACAAATAGAAAAAAAGAATGTACAAGTAAATACAATTTATGTTTCAGGTATTTTAAATAAAGCTAAAAAATATCTAAAGGAGGACTAAAAATGCAACCAAGTATGCAACATCAAGCAATGGGATATGATCGTGTAAGTACGATGTTTAGCCCAGATGGAAGATTATTACAAGTAGAGTATGCTAAAAAAACAGTCAGACAAGGAACTTCTACAATAGGAGTTGTTTGCAAAGATGGAGTTTTATTATTAGCAGATAAAAGAATTATAGACAAATTAATTGTTGGGAAATCTGTTGAGAAGGTTTTTCAAATAGATGACCATATTGCAGCAAGTGCATCTGGAATATTAAGTGATGGAAGAATTTTAATTGAAAAAGCACAAGTTTTAGCACAACAACATAGAGTTACATATGATGAGCCAATTGATGTTCATTCAGTTGTCAAAGACATGTGTAATCTTAAACAAGCTTATACTCAATATGGTGGAGCTAGACCTTTTGGAGTTTCATTGTTAGTTGCTGGTGTTGATGGAGAAGCTAAATTATTTGTGACTGATCCAACAGGTATTTATTTTGAATACAAAGCAACAGCAATCGGAGAAGCTGAAGATGAGATTAAAAGTATTCTTGAGAAACAATATAAAGAAACAATGAGTTTAGATGAGGGTTTAAGACTTGCTGTTGGTGCTTTGAAAACTGTTTTAGGAAAAGAATTCAATTTAGATAGAATTGATGGATGTTATGTTCCATTGAGTACTAAAAAGTTTAAAAGATTAACAAAAGATGATATTAAAAAAATAGCAAAATGAGCGATATAAGTGAATCAGTCTTAGCAAGAATTTCCAAAAAAGGAAAACATTTTGAAATTTTAGTTAATTTGGAAAAAGCTATAGATTTTAAACATGGAAAAGTAGAATTAGACGAAGTTTTAGTTTCTGATAATATTTTTAAAGATTCTAAAAAAGGATCACATGCTAGCGAAGAAGATATGAAAACTGCTTTTGGCACCGATGATAAAATGGAAGTTATTGCTAAAATTATCAAAGAAGGTGAATTACAATTAACAGCAGAATATAAAAACAATTTAAGAGAAGAAAAGAAAAAACAAGTAATTCAATTAATACATAGAAATGCAGTTGATCCTAAAACTGGTTATCCTCATCCAATCGAAAGATTAGAAATGGCTGTTGATGATATTGGCATTCATTTTGATGAATTTAAATCTGCTGAAGATCAGATGCAAGAAGTATTAAAAAAATTACGAGAAGTTTTACCAATTAGTTTTGAGATAAGAGAATTATCAATAAGAATTCCTGCTCAGTTTGGAGGACAAAGCTTTCAAATCATAAAAAAATATAGTAAAATTATGAAAGAAGATTGGCAGACTGACGGAAGTTTATTAGTTTTAATTGAAATTCCAGCAGGAATGCAAAATGAACTTTTTGATAAACTTAATGATTTAACACATGGACAAGTTGAATCGAAGATAATTTCGAAGAGATAGGGGGGAAAAAATGTCGGAAATATTAGTAAAAGATAAAGAAATTGTTGTTCCAGGAGAAATTTTGGCAAAAGGAATGGATTTCCTGCCAGCAGGTGGAGCAATTAGGGAAGGAGAAAATATTGTTGCTTGTCGACTAGGATTGATAAGTGTGGATAATAGATTGGTAAAGGTTATACCCCTTACAGGGAGATATATTCCTAAGAGTGGAGATATGATTGTTGGTGAAGTAGCTGAAGTAGGATTAAATGGATGGAGAGTTGAATTTGGATGGGCTTTTCAAGCTAACATTTCATTGAAAGATGGAAGTAACGATTATATTGAGAGGGGAGCAGATTTAACTAGATATTATACCCATGGAGATTTAGTGGTGGGAAAAATAGTTAAAATTGCTGGCCCAAAGATTATAGATTTGACAATGAAAGGACCAGGTTTAAGAAAACTAGGCCCTGGAAGAATAATTGAAATTAACCCACAAAAAGTTCCAAGAGTTATTGGAAAAGCAGGAAGTATGATTTCGATGATTAAAGAACATACTGGCTGTAATATGATTGTTGGTCAAAATGGTAGAGTTTGGCTTTCTGGAACAGATCCAAAGAAAGAAGCTTTAGCTGTGGAAGCAATAAGAATGATTGAAGAACAATCACATATTTCAGGGTTAACAGATGCTGTAAAGAAGTTCCTAGAGAAGGAGGCAAAAAAATGAGTTATACTAAGAGGCCAGATGGAAGAAAATTTGATGAAACAAGAGAAATAGAAGCAAAAGTTGGCATCATTAAAAGAGCAGATGGAAGTGCAATGTTTAGAATAGGAAAAACAATCGCATTGGCAGCTGTTTATGGTCCAAAAGAATTATATCCTGCTTTTATGCAAAAGTCTACTACTGGAATTTTAAGATGTTATTATGACATGATGAGTTTTTCAGTTACAGAAAGAAAAAGACCAGGCCCAACAAGAAGATCAAATGAAATTTCAATGGTTACAAGAGATGCGTTACTGCCTGTTTTGGATTTAAGTAAATTCCAAAATACTGTTGTTGATATTTTTATTAATGTCATACAAGCAGATGCTGGCACAAGGTGTGCAGGTATTTGTGCAGCTGCAATGGCTTTAGCTGATGCAGGTATACCCATGAAAGATTTAGTTTCTTCAGTAAGTGTTGGTAAAGTAGGAGATAAAATTGTAGTAGATTTAGATAAAACAGAAGAAGATTATGAAGAAGGAGCTACTGATTTGCCTCTTGCATTTATGCCAGGAACTGGAAAAGTTACTTTATTGCAATTAGATGGAAATATGTCAAAAGACGAAATAAAAAAAGCCTTGGAAATGGGTAAAAAAGCTTGTGAAGGTATTTACAAAGTACAGAAAGAAGCTTTGAAAGCGAGGTATAAAAAATGAATAATTACACAAAGACAGTTTTGGAAAGTGGAGTAAGATTTGATGGAAGAAAATTGGATGAGTTTAAGAAGCCAATTATCATTGAGTTAGGCATTTCTAAAAATGCGGAAGGTTCTGCTAAAGTTACTTGGGGGGAAACTGAAGTGGCTGTAGGAATCAAGATGAATGTTGGAACACCTTATCCAGATAGTCCAGATAAAGGTGTTTTAATTACAGGGGCTGAATTGGCTCCAATGAGCTCACCTGATTTTGAAACTGGTCCACCCGGACAACAGGCTATTGAATTAGCAAGGGTTGTTGATAGAGGCATTAGAGAGTCTAACATGATTGACACTAAGAAATTATGTATCAAAGAAGGAGAATTAGTTTGGACAGTATTTTTAGATATCTACATCTTGAATGATAGTGGAAATTTGATTGATGCTGCCGCATTAGCTGCAGTTGCTGCATTAAGTAATACCGTATTTCCAAAATTAGAAGGAAATCAAATTAAATTTGGAGAATTTACTAAAAATAAATTGCCAATTAATTTATTACCAATAACTTCAACTGCTGTCAAAATCGGAAATAAAATATTAGTTGATCCTTCTTTAGATGAAGAAAAAGCGATTGATGCAAGAATTACTGTTGCTGTTTCTGAGAAAGGAGATATACATGCAATGCAGAAAGGTGGATCTGTTGGATTAACTATAGATGAAGTTGATCAAATGATAGATTTAGCTATTAAAAAATCTAAAGAGCTAAGGAAATTGATAAAATGAAACTAACTAAATATGAAGTGGCAAGAATTGTTGGCGCTAGGGCTTTGCAATTAGCAATGGGTGCTCCAATTTTATTAAAACTTGGAGAAAAGGAGTTAAGAAAGATTAACTTTAGTACTGTTGAGATTGCAAAGAAAGAGTTTAGTGAAGGTGTTTTACCAATAACAATTAGAAGACCAATGCCTGAAAAGGCAAAAGATTAATTTCTTTTTTCTTTTTTAGTTAATTTTATAAGTAAGTTCTAGTTTATAATTTTATGATCATTAAAAAGATTGTAGCTAAGAAAATATATAATTCTAGAAGAGAAGATACAATAAAGGTTTATGTTAAAAGTGATAAAGGAACTAGTGAGGCTTCTGTTCCCGCTGGAGCTTCTGTTGGAAAACATGAAGTTGTAGCTTTTCCAGAAGGGGTTGATTCTGCTGTAGAATTTATTAATAAAAAATTAAGTAATGAATTGAAAGGTTTTGAATTTAATGGATTTGATGATTTAAAGAAAATAGAGAAACATTGGAATATTGAAAAACAAGGTGGAAATGCTCTTTTAGCTTTAGAATTGGCTTTATTGAAAAATTTGGGCCCATTATGGAAGGTTTTGAATCCAGTTGCTAAACAAGTTCCAAGACCAGTAGGAGTTTGTATTGGCGGGGGAAAACATTTTAAGAAAGACAATGGTTTGGATATTCAGGAATTTTTATTATTGAGTTTGACTACTAAAAACTTTAGTGATGCTGTAAGTGCAAATGAACGAGCTTATAGTTTGACAAGAAAACAATTAAGAAAATTAGATACTAAATTTAATTATGAAATAGATTATGAGGGGGGTTGGGCCCCAGATATCACAAATTTTCAAGCTTTGGATTTAATGAAAAAAATTACGGGCAAAGTTTCAAATGAATTTGGATTTAAATTAAGATTTGGTGTTGATGTTGCCGCAAGTAGTTTTTTTGATGGAAAAGATTATGTTTATAAGAACTCTAAAAAGAAAGTTTCTTCAAAAGAGCACTTTGATTTTATTTGTGAGATTATTGAAAAATATAATTTGTTATACATTGAAGACCCTTTCCATGAAGAAGATTTTAAGAGTTTCGCAAAATTAAATAAAAAATATGGAAAGAAATGCATGATTGTAGGAGATGATTTAACGACAACAAATTTAATTAGAACAAAAAAAGCTATCAAAGAAAAAGCAATAAATGCAATTATTTTAAAACCAAATCAAATAGGTTCTTTAATAGAATTTGATAAAGTGGCTAGATTAGCTAAGGAGAAAAAGTTATATTGTATTGTTTCACATAGGGCAGGAGACACAATGGATACAAGTATAAGTCATTTAGCTGTTGCTTATGGTGCACCTTTATTGAAATGTGGAATTTATGGTAAAGAAAGAGAAGCAAAGTTACAAGAAGTTAAAAAAATAGAAAAACAAATGAAAAATTCTTAAGTGTTATTATTTTAAAGTAAAAAATGTTTACCGAAACCTATTTAAAGTGAAAAACCAAAATTTAATTTAATTATTAATTTTAAATAAAAGGAGGTGAAATTAAGGTGGTATATACTTGGGCACAAACCGGCGATATGATTTTGAACCCTTTGTATGCATTGTGGATGAATACAATTGAACTACTTCCTAGTTTGATAGCAGCAATTATTGTTATACTTATAGGTTGGTTCATCGCATTATTACTGGGCCATGTCGTAAGAGTGATTTTAGAGAGATTAAAGCTTGATGATAAAGTAAAAAAATCCAAGATGACTAGAGAGATTGGCCATATACACTTACCAAAAATATTTGGAGAATTAACTAAATGGTATGTCTTCATAATATTTTTACAAGTTGGTGTCGAGCTTTTAGCTCTGGGTACATTAACTGGTTTGTTAGATACTTTTGTCAGATGGTTACCTAATGTGATTGCAGCAGCATTAATAGTGTTGTTTGGTATCTTTGTTGTACATGTTATCGAAAACAAAGTATTGGAACACAGTAAAGTTAAAGGAACACCATTAATTATGAAAATAATTAAGGTAGTATTAGTGATTTTAGTAACTATAATCGCATTAAAACAACTTGGATTACAAGTAGCAATATTGGAAAATACCTTCTTACTAATCGTTGGTGCATTTGCAGTTGGTTTAGCAATATCAATGGGCGTAGCATTAGGATTAGGTATGAAAGATAGTGCTAAGACAATGGTCAAGAGCTTTAAAAAATATTTTTAACTTTTTTTCTTTTTATTATTTTTTAGAAAAGTTTATAAATTTGTTGTTATTCTTATTTTTATGGGAGCATTGAAAAAATTAGTTGTTGGCGCTTTAATTTTAGCTACAGCTTATGGAACATTCCGTTCTTCAGAAGGAATTCCTTTTATTTATTCTAGAATAACTGAGAATGGTAGCGGCATTTGTGCTTCGCTTGTTACCAAAATAGAAGAAGGGGCTACATTTTATGGAGTTGTTGCAGGTGGACTGACGATAAATGAAGGAGTTATCAATGGTGTTAATGTGAGTTTTGGTTTACGTAATGAGGATGGTGGCATCATTAACGGTGTCAATACTTCTTTTGCTTCAACATATCTGGATTCACTTGGAGGGGGAACTGTGAATGGGCTAGAAGTTACCCTTGCAAACCTTCCCTGGGAAGCACTTGATGATAGTAGCTCAAATATAAATGGGTTAAGTGTTTCTTTATTTAGCAATTTTGATGAGGTGAATGGAATTCAAATTACAGGAACGGGTAGATCGGATAGAATGAATGGAGTTCAAGCTGCTATTGCGGGGTATTCAGACGAATTTTATGGTGTTCAACTTGCTGGTTATGGAGTTATAGATAAAGGAAAAAATGTTCAATCAGGTATTGTTTTAAGAAATGAGAACGAAGATAATTCACATTGGGGTTCAATTGTTACTTATAATAATTCTAAATAAATCGAGCTCTGGTGCAACCCTTAAAAAAGTAATTAAAAATTAATTGCTTTCTATCTAAATTGTAAGCAATTAATTTGCTTATCAATTCCACTTTTTGGGTTGCAAAAGTTTTGTTTCTCAAAACAGAGCCATATTTTCTTTTA
>JAHJUI010000005.1 GCA_018829185.1 Nanobdellota archaeon
AAAAGAAAATATGGCTCTGTTTTGAGAAACAAAACTTTTGCAACCCAAAAAGTGGAATTGATAAGCAAATTAATTGCTTACAATTTAGATAGAAAGCAATTAATTTTTAATTACTTTTTTAAGGGTTGCACCAGAGCTTGATTTGGGAGCATAAAAAGATTATTAGATTCCATCCTATATATTTGATTGATTACTTTTTGCCGAGTGCAGCTCTAAAACAATAGAAAAGCTTATATAATAGTTAATATACATTACCTACATAATGAAACCCATAGAATTAGCAAAAAAACTAGAAGGTATACAAACAGTAAAAACAATACAAAAAGAACTTAAAATAAAAAGAAGCACAGCAATAAAATATTTATCAATCCTAAAAAAAGCAGGTTATTTAACAAAAAAAGGGGGAGGTAAACAACCAAGAATCTACACCATAAGAAGAACAAAAATAGATAAAGTTGGAAATCCAGGAATATATGATATAATAAATCAAAATTCTCCAATAAATATAGTAACTAAATATGAACATAGGGTATTTGGAAAAAAGCTAACTATAGAAGAAACAATTATAAAAGCAATTGAAACAAAAGAATTCAGAACTATTCTAGCCATGTTAGCTTTATTCAATAAAGTAAAAGACTGGAAAGAATTAAAAGAATTTGCACAAAAAAGAAACATAGCAAGAAAAGTAGGTGCATTATATGATGTAGCAAAACAAACAATAAAAGTAAGAAAAATGGATTTAAGGACAAGAAAAGCTTTATTAAATTCAAAAATAAAAGATAAATATATTGTTTATCCAATGAAAAGCAAAGATTTTACAGAAATAGAAAAATTATGGAAAGTTTACATTCCTTTTGGCAAAGCAGATTTAAGGAGGTATAAAGAATGGTAAATTTAAAAGAGCAGGAAAGTATTTTTAAACTAATCGGAGAAAGTTTAAAAGAAAAAACAGAAGCTTTTGTTATTGGTGGTTCTGCAATGATGTATCATGGTGCTAAAAATGTAACTAAAGATATTGATCTGGTTTTTTCAAATAAAAAAGATAAAGAAAAAGTAGAGAAAGTTCTTAAAGATTTAAAATTTACACCAAAAAGTACAAAACTCGTATACATCAAGAAAAAAAATGTACCTTTGTTATTACAAAGAGATAATATTAAAATTGATTTATTTTGTAAAAGAATTATTTGTTTTGAACTATCACAAAAAATGATTGAAAGAGTTGCGGCAGTTTATGAATTTAATAATCTAATTTTAAAGATTATTTCTCCAGAAGACATTATAGTACTAAAGTGTGCAACTGAAAGGCCAGGAGACAGATTAGATGCTGCTGAATTAATCAAAAACTTTGAGATTAATTGGGATATTATTGTTGATGAAGCAGTAGCTCAAGGTAAGATTGGAAGAGGAATATTTTCTGTATTTCTATATGATTTTTTAATGGAACTTAAAGAAGATTTTAAAGTAGAAATCCCTAAACAAGTTTTAAAGAATTTAATGGAGATTGGTGAAAAAGCTATTTTAAAAGCTAGGAAAGAAGGTATTTTAGTCAGAGAAGAATAAAACTTCCTTGCCCTGCGCGGGCTTGAGCGCTCTACCATTAACATAATTAACATTACCTTAATAAGAAATAACAATTACAAAAGTAATTATCTATCCAAGAAAAACTGAAACACCTAATAACATAAGCATCATCCCTAAATATGTAGGTTTCCTACTTATTTTAAAAGCAATTTTCTTGGTTTTTCATAAGGTTTTTTTCTTAAGTGTAGTTGCTAATGGCTAAACCCTTTCTATCTTTCTTTGCCTATAAACTAAATGTTGGGAATGGATAGGATGACTCAACATATCAATGCCTTCAAGATTTAACTTTTTATCTAATTCCCAACCAAAACCTTGTTCATTCTCACATAAAGAAAGTGCTCTAACCATTGTTCTCCTAACCTGAGCAGGTAACCCTTCCATGTACAAATAAGAATAAGGAGTAAATACTCCAGAAACATCTTCATTACTACCCCATTTAGCCAAATAAGTTTCAGGAAGTGCTAAAGGAATTAAAGAATTTGCAGGAGCATATCTTGGATCATCTGTGTTAAAGAAAGCACTCCTAACGCCGGTTGTAGTAATACCAACATCATTTTCAGCACCATCTAATTCACTGACAATTAAATCTAAATCACCATGATCTATCCTAAGGTCTTGAACAGGTGTTTTATCCCAAGGCCCCCTTATCGAAATTTTCTTTCTTTCTTCTAAAGGAATATCCATCTCCGAATAACCAATCCACAAAGACGCTTCAGCTCTTTCATAATCCCCATCTATTTCAGGATTATCTATACCAAAATCAGTACCAAAAAACTGTCCCACCCAATGTTGTATAGGTTCACAATCTGTATTCCATGGTTTGTATAAAATAGCACTATTCCAAACAATAGAAGATCCATCTGGCCTCTCAGTAAAACATAAACATCTATTTGGAAAAGAAAAAGTAGCATCAGGGTGGTGCATAACTCCCCGTCTATAAATTCCAGCTAAATGGTGTACAAACTCGCCCATTTCCCCGCTTTCAGGAACCGGAAGACAGTCTTCGCCATATTCCATAACAGATTTACCTTTAATATTAAAACCATAATAATCTTCAACAGCATTAGCTATTTTTGTTCTATCTCCCCAAATAAGTTCAATATGTTGTTCTACCATTGTAAAAATTGAGAATCTAGTAAATCTTTTAAAGCTTTTGGTTGAGCGCAGCTCTAAATAGATTAATTTTATATATAAAGAAAAATCATATAAATTCTAAAAATGAACAAAATAATAACAATCCTAACCTTAATCTTAATAATACCTTTTGTAAAAGCAAACGATGTTGAAGTAATAGTTGCAGATTATCATGATTTAGGAGAAAATATTGACATTTATGTAAAAAATAATTTAGATGAACCAATTTATTATTTTGATGGCTGTTTTAAAGGCTTTGAAATATATGGACCATTAGAAGAAGGCTCTTCAACTGGTGCTCAAATAAACAGGCCCTGGGAAGAAGAATGTGATGCTTTTATGAACACAGCTAGAATTCAATTTGAAGAAGGACTTAACGAACCTGCATATAGAAGATTATTAAGAAATCCATTTTTTATGTTTTTTCTTAGATTTAAAAGTCCTTTTAAGGAAAGTACATTACAACCTGGAGAAACTAAGTTAATTCATGTTTGGGACCAAAAAGCTTATGTTAGAATGGGTGATAAAAAATTAGATGAAAGAGATACAGTTATTGGCAACAATTACTTTGTTAAGTTTAATTATGCAAGAAATGTTAAACATTATGGTTTTTCAGGAGTGTTTTCAAATATATTGATGAATCTTTTCTTAAGAGATGAAGGAATGATTTTAGATACTGCAAGAAGTGATTTTCTAAGAATAGGTACTGATGAGCCTTATGAACCTATAGAATTAACTCTTGTTAAACTTGAATATGAGGAAGAAGTAGATTTAGAAGAAGCACAACGTAGGTTACAAGAAATGATGGAATCTGGCACTGTAATACGGTTGCCTGGCGAGGTTGAACTTGTTAAAGTAGATTAATTGTGTGCAGCTCTAAAACAATAAATTAATAAACAAAAACAAAAAATTAATTCTATGATAAAACTAATTATTTTCGATGTATGGTGGACCTTAGCTTATAGAGATGTAAGCTTTGGGGCAGCAACCAAAATGCTAAAAGAAACCAAAGCTCCAGTAGCTTACAAAGATTTTAAAAAAATTTTTGAAAATTCTATCCAAAAGAAAGTCTGGCCTTCTAAATATGCTGCTTATGAAATCTTATGTAAAAACATGAAAGTAAAACCAACAAAAGAGAATGTAAATCTCCTAATGAAAATAAGAGATACAGCAGAAGCTACAACTAAATTATATGATTTTGTAATTCCTTTGATAAAAACTTTAAGAAAAAAATACAAAATAGGAATAATTTCAAATAGCAGCACATTTGCCATAGATCAAGTAAAGAAAAACACAGATTTGTTAAAATACATTGATTATCCTTTATTTTCTTATAATGTGGGGGTAACAAAACCAAACCCGAAATTCTTCAAAGAAATGCTAAAACTAGCCAAATGCAAACCAGAAGAAGCAATCATGATTGGAGATGACTTAGAAGATGACATTTTAGCATCAAGAAAACTTGGGATTAATGCAATTCATTTCAAAAAAGACTATAATAAGTTAAAAAAAGATTTAACTTCTTTTGGGGTTTTTGTTTGAGCGCAGCTCTAAACTATAGTTTTTTAGTTAAATTTATATAATTCTAAATTAAAATTAGAGTATGCTTTCTAATAAGGAAAAAGACAGTAAAAGGGTTATAAGGGAAAAAGCTTCTTATAGATTAGCTATGAATATAAGATTAATCGCTGTTAGTTTTATTGTATTTATTTTTATTTTAACTACAAGGCCAGAAATACTTACTGAAAAACTTATTTTTTCTTTCCAATTAATACTTGCTATTCCTTTTATTTTAATGTCGTGTATGTCTTTATCTAAAATGGGTTATTCAAAAAGAAGTGATAAATGGAAAGGTTTTTCTTGGTTTAATTTTGTTATTGGTTATGCTTTTTTATTAAATGCAATTGGTATTTTAATTGCTATTTATGTTAATTTATTGTTAGCTGTTTTATTCTTCTCAGCTATTTGGATTTTACAAATTGCGTATTCTATTTTAGAAGTTTCTTATGATAAATTTGCTAAATGGGAAAGTGTTCTTAAAGATGGATTTTTTATTTTGTTACAAATAATATTAGGTTTATTACCAGCTTTAGGTGTTTTTTAGTAAATTCAAAGTCTGATCCCAATTGTATATTTTGCTATGTTTTTTATTCTTTCAGAAATAGCTCTTAAATGATATGTTAATAATGGATTATTTTCTGTTGCAAAACTTTGCCATATATCTCTTTTACTTAAATCAATAAACCAATCAATATCGAATTTATAGAAATTGTTATATGTTTCTTCAAGGAGTTTGCATAGTTTTTTTTGTGACTGGATTAATTCTTTTGGTATTTTGTTTACCTTTTCTAATCCTTGTTTTTCTAATGCTCTTAAAAGATATTCATATTGATCTGCTATTTCTTCTAATTGGATTGCTATAAAATAATAATATTTGTATTCTAAAGGCAATGAACTAGTATTAATCATTCTTTTAATTGTTTGAGTCCCTGAAATAATTAAAAGGTGTTTTGCTCTTATTTCATCTATTAATTCTTTTTTTCCATTTAAAAATTCTGAATATGTTTCTGATAAACTTTTTGTGATTAAGAAGATTCTTCTGAAATAATTTTGGAAATCATCTCTTTCAATATTTATTGTTTTGATTATGCATTTATTTTTGTTAATTGTTTCTAAACGCCATTCTTCCATTGCTTTTACAGACCAAAGTAACCAAGTTAAAGTATCTGGAGTATCATAGTTTATTCTTATTGTTTTAAATCCTGCATCATATAATAATTGTAGAATTCTGTAGATTCCAATTCTATTCGCTTGTTTTATTGTAATTGAGATTGATTTATCTTTTGGTAATGGATTTGGAGAGATTAAGAGATATTGTTCTACTTCTTCAAAATTAATTGAGTCTCCTTTTTGTAAATTATGGTGTTTTATCCATTTTTTGGGTATTGCTGCCATTAAGCAGTGTTTTCCCATTTGTACTAGTTTTCTTTCCATAAGTTCGGGAAAAGGGGTTTCTTTTTAAATCTTTCTAAAAACTTAAGCTTTTTTGAGAAACTTAAGCTGAATTTTAAAATAATCTAATTGTTTCTTAATTTTGATAAAAAATGGATTTTGAAGAAATGGAAGACTTAATATTAAATGAAGCGGAAAAATGTACTTGGACTCGCTATCCAGATATAAATTGTTTTGATGACTTTCCAGATCATTATTATCGTGGTATTTTAGGTAACTTTGAGGCTATGTTACGGTTAGGACGTCTGTGCATTTATGAATGGATTCAAAGACCTTGTAAACGAACCCCTCCCCGTAGAGGCCGGGAAATATGTTGGACTGATTTAGTGAGTATAGACCATGACCGGACGAGAAGATTGTTCAGAAAACTATCAACAGAATTGGATTTGTTTAGAGAGCCAGAAAAACCAATAGACCTATCAAAAATAACTCGATTTTACCCTAGAACTAAAGAGGAAAAAGAAAGATATTACAAGGAGGAGAGAGGATATTACCTAGGGAGTATAGTTGTATCTATTACAAACAATCCTATGCTAGATTCTATACGGTCCCATACCTAATGACAAACGTAATTTATGAAACAGAAAGAAGATTAAAAGTTATTGATTCTGTAACAAATGATATAAATTCTGTGGTTAGGGCAATTTGTATTGGTGGCTCTATGGGTTTTGGCCAATATTACTCTATTAGAGAAAGTTCTGATATTGATATGGTTGTTGTGGTTGATCAAGACAAAGTTGATGATTTAGTTACTTTGCCTTATTTTCAAGGAGAAGTTCCTGATAATGTTGTTGAATTATTTAAACAAGGAAAAATAAATTTATTTTGGGTAACAAAAGAAGTTGATGATATTGAAGTAGGTGCTTTTGTTTATGAAACAGGGGGTTATTTGAATTTTTGTACATTGCAAGGCGGTATAACAGGTTATATTGATCATAAGCCAGAATTAACTCAGGATGCTTGGGGTTTTGATGGAGTCCATATTGTAATTGATAGAAATGTAATTCCTTGTGGGGATAATTATTCATATAGTAAACCTGCCTTAGTAAATGGTAAATTTTGGGGTGGTGTTCCTAGGGCTGATTTCTTTTATTTAGGACATTTTGCTTATGAAGAAGGTAATTTTCTTACAAATCTAGAAAAAGTTGTTTGGGAAATTACTATAAAACAATTGGTTAATGAACATGGCTTTAATGTTGATTTATCTAGATTTAATGTTTTAAATTCGGTTCACCCTTACAATACAAGTCCAGAGAAACTTCCTCCAAAAACTATCACGAATATACAAGAAGGAACAATAGAAGAATTAGCTAAAATCAACCAATAAACTTTAAATATCCTATTTATTGACTAATACTATGATAAGTAATAAAGTTAATCCAAAGTACAACTGGGATCTATTAATGAATGAATTATCCAAATCTTCTGATGATAAAACTGGGCATTGCAAAGACCATTCTTTAAGGGTTTTGAAAATTGCTTTAGACATTGCAGATTCTATTGAAAAAGTGGATTATAATGTATTGGTGGTAGCTTGCATTTTACATGATATTTCTTTTTCAACACATGGCCCAAAAGGTCATGCTATTAAAAGTGCTGAACTAGCAGAGCCAATTTTAGTTAAAGCGGGTTTTTCCAAAGAAGAAATTGAAAAAATCAAACAAGCAATAACAAGGCACGACAGAAACTTTTCAACCAAAAAAGAAGACCATGAACATTATTTAATAGAAGAGCAAATATTATGTGATGCTGACAGGATAGATGGGTTGGGAGCGATTGGGATCATTAGGGGGATTTCATTTGGCATAAATCATGGAAGACCTTATTTTGTCTCTAAGGAAGATGAATTAAACGATAGCATCTATGGTAGTATGAAAACTTATACCAAAACAGCTAAAATTATGTTCACAAAAAAGGGTAAAGAACTAGCAAAAGAAAGATGTAAAATTATGAATGAGTTTTTAGTACAACTTGAAAAAGAGTTTCAGTAACATTTATAAAGTGCTATTTTTCTCAAACTATCATGCAAAAAGCAAGAATCAATTTAGCAAGTGCAGATATTGGTAAGATGAATCAAATATGTGATTCTATTAAAGCAATCTCCGATAAGACTGGTGTTCAAATGAAAGGTCCTATTCCGTTACCAACTAAAAAATTAAAGTTAACTACTAGAAAAAGCCCAGATGGTGAAGGAAAAGCTAGTTGGGAAAGATATGAAATGCGAATACATAAGAGATTAATTGATTTAGGTGTTGATGAAAGAGCTTTAAGACTGATTATGAGAGTACCTATTCCTGAAGGTGTTGACATTCAGATTGAGTTGTTAGACTAATGGCAAGAAAATCTATTTCTAAGGTTTTAAGTAAACATCTAGAAAACGAAGATTATACTGAATTCTTTGAAGTTGAAGATTTAGAAAAATTACATAAGTTGTATGAAGAGATTTTTAAGTAAAGTTTATAAATATTAATCAATTACCTTTTATTATATGATCGGTCCAATAAATGGGTGGTTAGAAAGATTAAATCCCCACGTATATCATCCAGAAGATTTAGTTGTACTATATAGAGAATATATAAAGGAGGATCCAATTAGTGGGCATTTTGTAAAAAAAAGAATAAAATTACATGGCAGAGTAACAAAAACTATTGAAGGTTGGCATCTTGAAAAGTCAGACTATGTTGTAATGGCAAGGTATTCAGAAAGACCAGATAATGTACAAATAGGTTCTGGAAATAGAAGCAAAACATATAGAAAAGCTAATTTCTTTGAAAGAATACATCCTAGCAAGTTTCCTCTGCCATTAGAAGAACGTACTGTTAACTAAATTTATTCTACAGTAACTGGTTTTTCTAAAAACTCTTTTAAATCTTTTCTTACTTTTTTACCAAATTTTGTTAAATTACCCTTCCCATCTAAGATCTTATATTGATTTAACTGTCCTATTAACCAATTAGATGTCTTTTTATTTTTTCCTAATAAAAATTTAGCACAACCAGTATTTCCTAATCTTTCCTGTAATATTTTTCTTCTTTTTGGATAGTACTTAAATAGTTTATCTTTTAAGATTGATATGTTTTTTATTATTTCTAAAGATCCTATCACCAAGTCTACTCTATCATATTTATCATTTTCCCATCTCCTTACAGAAGATTTTATATTATTTTTATCACATACTTTCTTCAAAATTTCAATTTCGCTGCTGTTTGTACTTATGATTATATGACTGTGTGTTTTGGAATTAACACAGCCATCCCCTTCCATAACCCCGCAAATAAAATTAAATGCTAACACTTTATCGTTTTCTTTATATATTGTATTCAATAAATGATTTAATAGTCTGTTATAATAAATTTGGACAAGTTTTCTATCTTCTCTAATTCTTAATGAGCCATAGGGGTTCCTATTTGGAGCGTATTTTGTTTTTGTTTTAATAATTCTAATTTTTTTATTTTTTAATATCAATCCTGTTTTTTTAGACCATTTTTTAATTAGTTTATTTTTTAATAGTTCCAAATCTTTTTCTTGGTAATTTGTGTAAGTCAGAGATATAGCAATATTTGAGTCCAAGATTATTTTTTTATGTTTTTCTTTAAAATAATTGGCTTGCTCAAAAGTAGATGCAGACATTGCCCAATGGTTTCCTTTTTTTGTACCATCTGAAAAATAACATCCAAGATAATGTGCAAATTCATTTAAATTTATTTTTTTATTTAGGGTGAATGGGTTATGATTACCATAAAACACTAAAATGTTGTTTTTATTTATTTCAACAAAGTTAAAATTAATTAATAACTTTTTAAAAAGTTTACTTGATTTTGTTAATTTATTTCCATCAAATTTCTTCCCAATTTTAAATATTCCTTTTTTTCCTGATAATCCTTTACCTAGCATACACATTAATTCTTTTGTCTTTTTTCTTTTTGTAGAATTTACAACACAAATCTTTTTAAAATTATTTTTATTTATTGTTATATTAATTAAAATTATATCTTTATTTTTTAAATTATAAAAATTTGGAATATAAATTCTTCCGTCAGATCCAACTTTAGTAAAGAAACCATTGATTTTTTCCATTTGAACTTCTACTTTCTGTTTGTAAAGTTTATTTTTAATGTTTAAATCAGTAGGTATAAATATTCCATTTCCCCGGTAATTTCTTATTTTACTATAAAAAATAATTTTTGAATTTAATCTTATTTTATACTGATCTTTAATTGAAAATTTATTCCTTATTTGTAAAGGTATTCTAATAAACCCTGCCCCTTTATTATTTCCCTTTGTTGCTATGGCTTCAAATTTTATTTTGTCCATATTAAATAACAGAATTTGTAGATATTTAAGCTTTTCTATAGTCACACAAAATTAAGAATTGTGTGGTTTATTCGACTGTGCAGCTTTTCGCGAGGTTGCGAGGCTGATCAACGTCACATTCTTTTTTTACTGCAATATAATAAGCAAGTAATTGCATTGGAATAGATGCTAATATTGGTGTTAAGATGTAAGAAGTTTCTGGGATATACATTGTAAAGTCACTTAGTTCTCTTATTTCTTTATCTCCTATGGTTGCAATAGAAATTATTATTCCCCCGCGAGCTTTAACTTCTTCTATATTGGAAATTACTTTTTTGTAAGTTCTGTTGTCTTTTGTTGCTATGAAAAATACAGGCATTTCATTGTCTATTAAAGCAATTGGTCCATGTTTCATTTCTGCTGCAGGATAACCTTCTGCGTGAATGTAACTTACTTCTTTTAGTTTTAATGCTCCTTCTAAAGCTATTGGAAAGTTTATTCCTCTCCCTAAATATAATGCATTTTTCTTTAAGTAATATTTATCAGCACATTCAAGTACTTCTTTTCCATTGTTTAAAATGGATCTTATCAAATTTGGGATTAGTTTTATGTCACGAATTCTGTTTTCTATTTGTTGTAAGGGAAGAATATTTCTAACCTTTCCAAAATAAATTGTTAAATAATATAACATTGTTAATTGAGATGTAAATGCTTTTGTTGAAGCAACTCCAATTTCTGGACCTGCATCTAAATGTATTGTGGAATCTGATTCACGCTCTATAGTTGAGCCATGAACATTAACTAGGGAAACTATTTTTGCTCCTTTTGATTTTGCTTCTCTTAAAGCTGCAAGTGTATCTGCTGTTTCTCCTGATTGGGATATTGGAATTACTAATGTGTTTTCATCTAATATTGGGTCCCTGTATCTAAACTCTGATGCATATTCTACTTCTGTTGGAATCTTTAATAATTCTTCAAACATAAATTCAGCTATTAAAGCAGAATGCCAAGAAGTGCCACAAGCAACTAAAACTATTCTTTTTATGTTTTTTATTTCGTTTTCAGTAAGATTTAAGTTAGAGAATAAGATTTCATTGTTTAATACTCTTTTTTGATTTATTTTTTCTATTATGTCTGCTTGTTCATGAATTTCTTTTAACATAAAATGAGGATAATTATTTTTTTCAGCTTCTTCTATTGACCAAGAGATTTCCATTGGTTTTCTTTTGATTTCTTTATTTGTGTAAATATTTGATATTTTTATTTTATCATTAATTACTGCTATTTCATCATCTTCTAAAAACAATACTTTATTTGTGTGTTTTAAGAATGCTGGAATGTCAGATGCTATGAAGTAATCATTATCTTTTATTCCAATTACTAAAGGTGAACCTTTTCTTGCTGCAAGTATTTGATCAGAATCTTTGTTTATTGCTAAGATTGCAAAGGTTCCATCTAATTGTTTTATTGTTTCTTTGAAAGCTTGTTCAAAAGGTAAGTTTGATTCTCCAATTAAATGTGCTATTACTTCAGTATCTGTTTCTGATTTGAATTCATGGTTTTTTAGTTTGTTTTTTAGTTCTTGGTAGTTTTCTATTATTCCATTGTGGACTATTGCTATGTTGTTGTAAACGTGCGGGTGGGCGTTTTCTTTTGTTACTGAACCATGTGTGCTCCAACGAGTATGTGCTATTGCTATGTTTGATTTTGGTAATTCTTTGTTAAATTTGTGTATTTTTCCAACTTCTTTTATTATTTCAAAAGAATTATTTTGCTTTATTGCAAAACCATAAGAGTCGTATCCCCGGTATTCTAATTTCTTTAATCCTTCTATAACTATCTCAGATGCATTTTTACTCCCTTTATAACCAATTATGCCGCACATGATAAAAATGATATGTTAAAAAGTTTTATAAAGGATGTGGAATTTAAATTCATTATGCCGAGATCGCGTAATCTGGTATCGCACCAGACTCATTTATGAGGGTGAACCTGGAATCAGATACGGTCAGCTGGGCCTGCAAGGGCGTCTGGGTTCAAACATGTGCGCTGGTTGCTTATAGTTTCCAACGTGCGTTGAAAGTCCCAGTCTCGGCGTTTTATTTCCAAAACATTTATATTTAGGTGTTTACTACTAATTGTTAATATGTTTGAAATTCAAAACGCTAGATCTAATAGATTAGATGGAATTAACTTTGTTGAGGATGGAGGACGGGTTATTCTTTTACATGAAGATATAGCTCAAGAAGTTGTTTTAGAACCTACTAATCAAGAGGATAAAAACAATCTTGGTAGATTGTTAGAAGCTTTAGAAACCGCCCAAGGAATTTTGTCTAATGGAGATTTAGGAAACGAGAGGGGTGTTTCCTATACAGAATTAATGTCTAAGGAAGGAAGTCTTTATCAATTTCATATGTGCCTCTTTAGTCCAGGAGTTCATTTAATTTCTCAGTTAAACTCAAGTGGATTAGAAACATATACTAGTTCTGTAGATTTAAACATTTATGGAAGGGGTGGAGCTAGGTTAATTACTGAGGCTCTTTTAACAAAATCGGGAGGTGAAACATAATGGCTGTTGAAGAATTAGGCTTGGTTGCAGCAAAGTTTCTTCCTTTATTTATTATATTAATTATTTGGAGTACAATATGGAAAGGCATTGCTTTGTGGAAAGCAGGTAAAAATCATAATTTAGTATGGTTTGTATTTATCTTTGTTTTAAATACAGCAGGAATATTACCTTTAATTTATGTGTTGTTTTTTTCAAAGAAAAAAGGTAAGAAAAAATAAACTTTTTTATTTCTTTTTTGTTACTTTTTGAGCAGCTTTAGCTTCTGCTTCTAAATCTATTCCTAAATCTTTTAATGCTTTAACATGAGCTTTCATTATTTGTTCGACAGCCATAACCATCTTAATTAGTTCTTCTCTTTCTTTAGCAAGAGTTGTTAATGCTCCTTTATGAAATCCTACAATTTCTTCGTTTGCCATTTTAAACCTCCTTGAATTTACTTATATGTTTAATTATTGCTTGATTTACAAAGTCTTCTTCATCTGCAAATAGTTTTGTCTTTTCAACTATCTCTTTTATAGATTATACAATTTGATCTGGTATGTTTATTGTTGCCATGATTTTTTGAAGAAATTAATTGTTTATAAAAGCTTTGAATGACCAAAGTGAATAAGCAAATCTATGTTTTTTACATTTGGAATGTCGCAAGCACCATAGTTTGAGCCAAACCAAATAAGAATTTTTGCTTTTGTGTTTTTTTCTAAGTATTTTGCAATAAAAGTAGCTTTTGGTTTTAAACCTGCAGGTAATTGTATTAAAACGGTTTTAGGTTTTTCTTTGTTTATTTTTTCTGCTACTTCTTTTAGCTCTAGTTCGAATTCCATGGGATTGTAGAAAAACAGTATTTTTTAAAACTATCTATATTTGTAGAGGTTGAGGTATTGCTGAAAAAAGTTTCTTTAATGGATTCCTTAATATCCTAAATGTTCTTGTTTCACTTTCAGCTGTATTTGGTACATAGGTTCCATTGTGTGCATAATAATCTGCATCTTCATTAAAAGCATAATCACTGCATTTTATTGACCAAGAGTGTAATCCCGGGGCTAATCCATTTACATAAAATTCTAAAATAATGTCTTTTGCTGGGTTTACCACGCCTTGTGTTGTGTCTCCATCCAAGGTTAAATTACACTCTCCTATGTCTGAAGCATCTGAAACCATGAATTGAAATTCTTTTGATGTTGCTCTAAATACCCCACTTTGTCTTGGTTCTATTAATGTTATTTCTGGAGGTAATCTATCAATCGTAAATTCTGCTAGGATTGTTTCGTTAATGTTTATAAAATAAAACTTTGTGATTTCATCAGATATTACATCTACACGAGTTCTTCCGTAACCTGTAAAAGCGTAGTCATATGGCCAACTGAAGGAGAGAGGATAGCCTGCATTTCCTGCTTCTATGTAATGCACTTTGTCCACTACAATATCTGTGAATAAATGATCGTGTCCGTGAAAAAAGGCTTGAACTCCATAATCTTGCATCATTTGGTGAACTATTGCTTGCTCTCCAGAGTATGCTGCCATTCCTCCTCCCCGACCATAACCTTGCCAAATCCAAGTTGGCCAATAACCACCAACGGTGTGATGAATCATTATAAATTTCCAAGGTTCTGTTGCATTTTGTAATGTACTATTTAACCAATTTAATTGAGTTTCTCCAAGTGTCCAAGTTTCATCAGTATGATTTGAAAATGGATCTGTTTCAGTGTAGCTCATTACATTTAATACTATGAATAAAGCATTCCCCCATGTGAAAGCATAATAATCCTCATTAGCACTTCCACTTTCTGAATAAGTTGTATCTAATGGATTTGAGAAATACTTTTTCCTTAAATTTATTGCTACTTCTACATCTTCTTGAGCTTCCCAGCCTGGCTCTCCTTCCCAGTTTCCTACTGTAAAGAATGCTGGTATATTCAATGAGGTTAAAGCATTTCTAAATATTTCATATTCTTGTATTGCTTCAGATTCATTTGTGATTATGCTTGATCCGTTTGTTGCTATTTGAATATTATCTCCCAAGAAAAAAGATAAATCTGAATTATCGTTTAGGGACATTCCTTCTATAATTGTACTTAATCTAATTGCATTATCTGGGAATCCTAGATCTATATGGGAATCTGTGAATAATGTAAAACTAAATGGCCCGTTTCTTTTTGTTCTAAATGTTTTTTCTATTGAAGAAGAATATTCTGTTTCACTTTGTAATTTTGCTTTTAAAATATAATAATATTGTGTATTTTCATTTAAATTTTCTATATCAAACTCTAAAAGTTCATTGGGGTTTATATTTTGTACTTCTGTTGAATTTGTATAATTTCCAGGAAGAATTCCATATTCAATGTATGCTGAAATTGGATCTGGCCCATTGATTAAATTTATTGTGATTGAATTTTCTGTTGGCCTTCCAAGTAAATCTAAGGAAGTGAAATCTGGAAAAGCATTAGCTAAATTTATAGAGAATACTAAGAATAATACTATAATCACACTCTTTTTCATGAAATTGAGCACCATAATTTGTTTATATATTTTTCTTTGTTATAAAACTACTTTTTCTTTTTGTGGTAATGTCCGTGTCCAATTGATTTTATTGCAAAAAAAGTACCTAAGGCTATTATCCCTATTAATATTACTAATCCTATTAGACCAAATGTTTTTAGATTTTTATTTAATTGAATCCCTTCTCTTAATTCTGGACTTAATCTTGGTTCTATTTTTTCTAATTTTGCAGTTATTATTCCTTCTGTTTCTGAAAATGTTATTAAAACATCAGAATATCCATCTTCATTTATATCTACTTTTCTTTCTTCTGTGTTTTCTATTATTATTTCTAATGTTATTTCATCCCAAATAAATTTGATTGTGTCTCCTAACTCTAATTCTATTTCTCTTATTTCTAAGTAATCGTAATCTACTAAAAATGAATTTGGTCCTTCTTCAGATTCTGGGGGGGGTGTCTCTCCTCCTTGTACTCCTGATCCGCTTGTTGAAGTTCCTGCTGTTGCAGTAGGAGTTTCTCCTGCAGTGTAAATACTGAAAGAGGTTACATTAAATATAAAATTGTTATTTGTATATGAAACTTCTGTGCAGTCTGAACAAACTGCTCCATCTTTCAAAACTCTTGGGTTTGTGAATGTTAAGTTATAAAGAGTTAATGTTGCTGTTGTGTTTAGTTCAGGTAATGCTGTAGAATTAACTTCTATTCTGTTTTGACTTATGTTCACATTATTATCTAAATTTGTCCCATTTGATAAATCTACATTTGTTGTGAAATTTATCATTCCTAAACTTGGGACTTCCATTATTAGATTTGATATGTTTGATACATTTACTTGAGATAGATCTGTTGTGTTTCCCGAGAATTCTGAATTAGTTATAACTGAAAATGTTCTTAATCCTGTTGTATTCATGTTTGGTGTGTAGTTTCCTCCATGGAATGTGTAGTTTACTACGTAATTTGTATTAAAGTTGTAGTCAGTGCAATTTATGAACCAAGCGTAGTTCCCTGCTGCCAAATTATTTATTGTGAAGTTTGTATTTAGGTCTTTTACCATGCTCGTATTTGATTGATTTATTGCATTATTAAAAAAGAATGTGCAGTTTTCTATTGTAGATGCGTCTGTTACGTTGAAAATGAAAGTTATATTTCCATCTGTGTCTCCTGAGTCATTTGATGGGGAAACTATATTTATTCTTGGTGGCATTCTATCTATTGTTACGTTTGCACTGGATAACTCTTCTTCTGTTATGTAGTATACTTTTGTTATCTCATCTGAGAGGACTTCTACCTTTGCACGTCCTTTACTATCATTGTAATAACTTCCGTATCCTGCTGTAAATGCTAAGCCATATCCTGCGTTTCCCACTACTATATAATGTGTTTTGTTCTCTATCATATCTGTAAATAAGTGATCATGTCCAAGGAACATTATCCTTACATCATTGTCTACCATCATTTGTTGTATTGTTGCTTGTTCTCCAGAATATGCTGCTCTTCCTCCTCCACGACCGTATTTTGTCCATGCTGCAGCTGCTGCTCCTGTCCAATTTCCTCCGGCTGTGTGATGAATTATTACAAATTTCCATGGTTCTGTTGCATTTTTTAATGTATTATTAAACCAGGTTAATTGAGTAGAACCTAATGTCCAGTTTTCCATGCTATTATCTGATGGATTTACAGGAGTGTAGCTCATTACATTTAAAACAATAAATAAAGCATTCCCCCATGTGAAAGCATAGTAATCTTCATAATCTCCTCCGCCCTGAACGTAAGTTGTATTAGTTGGATTGGGTACGAATTTTTGCCTTATACTTCTTGCTAATGATAAGTTTGTAGAATCTATCCAACCCGGTTCTCCTTCCCAATTACCAATTGCCATTAAAAAAGGAATTGAATTATAATCTGGATGTAATGATTCTCTTAAAAGTACATATTCTGAAGTTGCCCATGTTTCATTATTAATAGCCCCATCTCCCACTCCTGGTTGTATATTGTCCCCTAAGGACATAACAAAATCTGAATTATCATTTAAAGACATATTTGCTAAAATCTTTTTTAAATCTGCTGAAGTTTCTGGCCAAGTGGGATCTACATGCATATCTGATATTAATGTAAAATTAAATGGATATGATGCTCTTCTTGTTCTAAAAGATCTTTCATCTGTTGTTGCATATGTTGATTCATCTAATCTTTTAGACCTTACACGATAATAATAAACTGTGTTTGTTGTTAATCCAGTTATATCAAATTCTATTAATGTGTCATTTGTTACATTTTGAACTGTTGTTGTATCTGAATAACTTCCTGCAGCTCCAGAAGTTGATCCATATTCTACGTACGTTGAGGAGTTTTCATGGCCGTTAATTAAATTTATAGTTATTGAGGTATTTGAAACTTTTCCCATTAAATCCATGGAAGTCATATTTGGGAAAACAGATTTATAATCAAGAGTTACATTATATAATTCTGGGGTATAAGATATATTGTCTGTTTCGAAATCAAATTTATATTGGAAATATCTATTACTTGCAATTGATAATTGTTGAGGTGTTGCATCATCTACTGAAGTAAAGCTTTCTCCGCTGCAAACGCTGTCATCGCAGGATTGTACAGAAAGATTTAATTTTAATGCTCCTCTTTTGTAATGGTTTAGGATTTCTGCTGCTGTTAAAGATCTATTGTATATTGCTACTTCATCCATTGTAGCATTTGGTGCAAATTGATTTGTTATTGTTCCTATTGTTATGTTGTTTGTGCTAGCTGCTAGGTTTCCTGTATGGGTTGTGCTGTTTTCAAAGACTCCATCAACATATAATAGCATATCTGAGCTATTGTAAACTGCAGCAATATGGTGCCAATTTGTATCATTAAAAGTTGATGCTGTATCAATTGTTTTCCCTGTACCTGTTTTTATCCCAAATCTTATATGTTGGTTATTGGCTATGCCAATTACGTGCCAAATAATACCAAGAACAAATGAAGTAGTTCCTTCCCTTACAAAAACTTCTGAGGTGGATGCATCTCCAAAGTTTCCAGTATTTCTTCTCTTGAACCAAAATTCTACTGAAAGTGTGTCTCCTACATCAAAATCAGTTGTTCCAGTCATTTGAATTGCTGTTGCTGTTGTTCTGTTAAACATTACCCCTTGACCTAGCTTTCCTGGTTGGTTATAATGAACTTCTCCAATGATATTTCCTGTGTTACTATGGCCTGAAGAATCTATGAATTGTCCTGATGTTTCGTTTAAGTGCATTAGTAAAATGTTTCCTGTCATGTTTGCTCCGCCAAGAACTGTTTCTACTGCTTCATTTGCGGGAAGATCTTCTCCATAAGGAACTCCTTCTATCCAAGTTAGGTTATTCCATGTTGTATTTTCTGCTCCATCAAAAACTTTAGAAGTATAATTTCCTGTTAGATTCCCTGCACTTAATTGAACAAAACCAGATACATTGTATTCAGTGTTTGAGTAAGTCCCATTGTTAAAATCCCCTTGCGTTATAACTGTAAATAAATCTGCAAAACCAAATTGTATAAATGAAAATAATATAATTGTAAATACTAAAATCAGAAGATATTTTCCCCTCTTTTTCATAGATTAACTTAATTGAGAATTATTTATATAGTTTTCTACCCTTCTACGTTTTTACTTATATCTTAGTTTTTTAAAAAATTCTGTTTTTAATAAAATTGTAAAGATTATCCCAATTATAAGGGCTATTATTAGGATAATTACTGGCACTAATGCTTTGTTTAAAGGTATTTCGTTATTTATTTCTTCTCTTTCATTATCTTGTTCTTTTACTTCTTCTTCTGTTACTTCTTTTTCTACTTCTACTTTTATTTCTGGGCTATATGTTTCTATTGATATTGTTGCTTCTCTTCCTTCTATTTTTTCTAATGTGATGGTTATTTCTTTTTCTCCATCAAAGTCTATGTCTATGTCTTCTTTATCTCCTATGTAGAGTCTTAATTCTATTTTTTCTGAATAGATTTCAAAATCTACATAGTTTTTGTCTATTTTTTTAACGTAAATATTGTGTGTTTGACCATTTAGGATTAATCTTATTCTGCCATTTGAGTTTAATGTGTAGTTTTTATCTTCTCCACGAAATACTTGTTGAGGATTTGGAATTGAGCTGCTTGGAGTATGAACTACTGGAATAACTGGGGAAATACTAATTGTGTGCTCTGAACCTAAAGTTAAAACAAAATCTAATTGCCCTTCTGATTGTGTAAATGTGCAGTTTGCAGTATTGCAATTTATTCCATCATAGGTTGCAGAATAAGTTGTAGCATTATTTGACATCTGAACAGTTATGTTTGTTGTTCCAGTTCCGTCTAAAACTATGCTTGCATATCTTGAATCTCCCACTGTTGATGTTGAAGATAATAAATTTATATTATTATTTGTAATGTTTTTTATTTCTGGATCTGATGTAAAAAGATATGTTAAATTAAGGTAACTAGGATTAGATACATTTGTTTTCAAGAATGGATCATCCCCCCCCAATTTAAATGAAAGCCAATACCATTCTGTTCTATTATAAATCCAATAACCTAAATTTATTCTTTCATTTGTCCATTCGTATTGTGTTGTGTTAGATATGGATTTACCATAATCTGCTAATTTGGACCAAGTTGCATGTTTTTGAAAGCCCACATAATTTCTATCATCTGTTGTTAAGTTGTACCAAAAAGACATATTTACATTTACTATTCTTGAAATGCCAGTTATGCTCTCTGATATATTATCTATTGCCAATTGAACCCAAATAGCGCAAGTACAAAAATTCTCACCGCTAGTTGGGGCTTCAAATTTGATTGCTTTTGAATCTTCTCCGTAAGTTGAAGGTTGTCCATGACTGGGATATTGTCCTGGCCTAAAATAATAATTTAAAGTAGATTGGTTTCCTAAGTAAAATCTTTGTTTTATTATATTATTTTTGTTATCTGTGACATTTAATACAATAGAATATAATCCTTGTCTTGAGGCTGTAAAGTTTATTGTTATCTTATTTCCAGACGTGCTATAAGAAACAGTTTCATTTGGATCTGTTTCAACAGAGTTAACTGTATAAGTATTGATAGCTGTTTCATTTGGATACATTATATAAACATCAAAAATTGTTTCTTGATTCGGAAATAATGTTCTGTTATCTTCAGGATTAAACATTATATTTACTTCGCTTAAAAACTGGTTATTAGTATAATTATTACTTATATAATTATCAAATATAGAATTTACGTTATTAGAAAAAATATTATCTGCTATATTGTTTAATACAGCTGGACTTCTTCCTCCAGCATGTAAAAAAATACCTACTATGTTTGAATTAATTGTGTTGTTTGTTATAGGGTTATTAACCGAAAAGACAGAGTTAATCCCATTATGTACATTATAAGAAATTGAGTTATTATGGATGGTTCCATTGTCTGCATTTTTTAAGTGAATTCCCATACCAAATCCAGTTATATTGCAATTCCTAATGGTTATATTGTCATAACCTAATGCATTGTCAATACCAAAATCATCTATAACTATCCCTGCTCCAAAATCTGCTAATGTACTGTCTCCAACTATGTTAAAGCCATTACAATCTAATACTAAATTATGGGCTCCAATATTGACCCCATCTGCTGTACAACCGGTTAAACTATTTGACATTGTCCAACTAGAAGTTAAAGTGTCTGCACAATTACATGATGTTGCTCCTCCGCAGTTTGCTGCATTCACTGAGTAAACAGATACTAAAAATGATATTAATAAAATAAAAAATACTCTCCTCTTTTCCATGTATAAATTAAAAGAGCTTTTGTTTATATAGTTTTCTAATCAAATAAGCTAGAAACAGACTCTCCACAATGAATTCTGCGTATTGCTTCTGCTAATAAGGGTGCTATAGAAACAGTTTTTATTTTCTTTATTTGTTTAAATTTTATTGAGTTTGTTACAATCACTTCTTCTATATCTGGGTCTTCCATTCTTTCAAATGCTGGGCCTGCAAAGTCTCCATGGGTGAATGAGAGGTATATTTTCTTTGCTCCACTTTGTTTTAATGTTTTTACTGCAGCTATTAAGGTTCCGCCAGTCATTATCATGTCATCCATCATAATTACATCTTTTCCTCTTACATTTCCTAAAATAATTGCTTCTTGGACTTTGTCATGACCTTCTAATTCGTATGATCTTTTTTTACTTATTATTACAAAGGGTAAATGTAGCTTTGAAGCTAGTTTTGAATTTATTTTTACTCCGCCTTCATCTGGTGCAACAACTACAAAATTTTTTAGATTCATTCTTTGAAAATGTTTGGCTAAGATGGGCATTGCGTATAAATTATCGCAAGGAATATCAAAAAAACCTTGGATTTGGCTTGCATGTAAATCTAAAGTTAGAATTCTATCTGCTCCTGCTGCAGTTAATAAATTTGCTACTAATTTAGCTGTAATTGGTTCTCTAGAGGCTGCTTTTCTGTCTTGTTTTGAATAACCGTACCAAGGCATTACAGCTGTGATTCTTCTTGCAGATGATCTTTTTAATGCGTAGATGATCTTTTTAATGCGTCAATCATGATTAAAAGTTCCATTAAAGTTTCATTTGCTGGATTAGAAGTTGATTGTATTATGAAAACATCTTTTTCCCTCATGTTTTCTTTTACCCTTACATATGTTTCTGAGTTTGCAAATTTGTCTATTTCTACTTTTGTTAAAGGTATTCTTAGAATTTTAGATATTTCTTGTCCAAGCTCTGGGTTTGATGTGCCACAAGTTAACTTTATGTTGTTTCTGGTTATCATAGAATATAATATGTTAACTTAGTTTATATATAAAGATTTTGGTAATTAACTTATACTTTCGGTTTCAATTTTTTCTAAATCACAGAAATTTGTTGTGAAGTTATAAGCTCCTGCATTTAAGAAAGTTAAAATATCTCCGACTTTTGGGTTTTCTAAGTAAACCCTATAGCGGAATAAATCTAATGAGCAAGGAGTTATTCCTTTTATCACAAATGGTTTTCCTTGGCCTTTTTCTAATTCTCCTTCAACTAAAAGTTTTACAGGAACTATCAGAGCGTCCATGTCTGAGTTGTAAATTGATGCATTAACAATAATGTTGTTTTCATAGATTGCTACAATTTCTGTTTGTAATTTTATTGAAGGTGCTGAGATAAATCTTCCTGGTTCGATTATTAGTTTTATATTTTTTTCATTAAGAAATTGTTTTAACTCTTTTATTTTATTGAAAATTGTTTGAATTACATCTTCATTTGTGTTTGCGTAAACTGCTGGAATTCCTCCCCCAATATTTACAAAATCTATGTTTTTCCAGTTTTCTTCTTCTACGAAATGTTGCAGTTCATATTTTAAATTCCATTCAGATAAATTTTGGGTTTTTCTATGGAAGTGTATTCCTAGGTTATTGATTTGATTGTTATTTTTTAATTCTTTTAGATATTTATTTATTTTAATTGAATCCATTCCAAAAACAAAATGTTTTTCTGTTCTGATTGTATTTTCTTTGTATTTTGCTCTTAAAAGTAAATCTATTTGAATCTTATTTTCTTTTAGAAAATCTAATAATATATTTAAATCTTGTTCATTATCTACAATAAACGTTTTTATGTTTAAATCTGTTAGTTCTTTTATATCTTCTTTTTTCCATGCTTGAGCTAAGAATATGATTTTTGATTTATCTTTTACATGTTTTAATTCATTAAAAAAATGTACACTGAACATTGAATCTGTTTCTTTTTCAAGTATTTTAATAACTTCTTGATTTGTTTTTGAACTATAAGAAACTATATCTGCATATTCCTTTACTTTATTATATTGTTCAAGAACTTTTGATTTTGAAAGAAGAAATTTAGGTTTCATTTCAATAAACCTTCTTCTTTTAACTGTTCTAAAGCAGCGATCATTGCTATGGGGAATGTTATTGTTACATCTCCAATTACAGTTGCTACATCTGATTCATCTTTTACTTTTCCCCAAGATTTTGCTTCGTTTGTTGTTGCTCCTGAAACAGATCCGCTTGTTTTATGGGCTGTTGTCATGTAAACTGCGTAGTTTGCCCCTCCATTTAGTAATGTACAAAGAATTGCATGATGTTTTGAAAGTCCTCCTCCAAGAGCAATAACTCCTTTGTTTTCATCTTGACTTGTGGATAATAAAATATTTCCAAAGTCTTGTACTGGGTCTATTATGAAATCTGGATGCTTTTGTTGGAATAAATATAAATGGAAACCCAATCCTCCATCTGTTATTGCTGGACAGAAGATTGGAACATTATTTTTTGCTGCTTGATATAAAATTGAATCTTCATCATTAAGCATTAAACCAATTTCTTTTATGAAATCTGAAATTGCCCAACGTTTCTTTTTTTCATATAGTTTATTTAAATATTCTAACATTAAATCTTCAAAACGCATATAAGTTTCATTTGTTAACAATAGATTTCCTATTCTGTTTACTCCTTGTTCATGTAATTCTACATCATCTTCATTGAATGTTGCTATTTTGAATTTTTCTCCATTTGCTTTCATTATATCTTCTTCTATTGAACCTGTTGTTGTTACAATTACATCTGCCATTTTTAGTTTAATTAATTGAGCAAAAAATCCTCTTAAACCAGAGGTAACCATATTTGATGTAAAAGTTAAGAAGATTTTAGCATTGTTTTTTTTCATTTTTACAAATACTTCTGATGCTTTTTTTAGTTCAATACTTTGGAAACCTATGTTTTGATATGAGTCTACTAACTCTTTAACGTTCATTCCATGCTTCCATTTAAAGTCTTTAACAAATGCCATTTTAAAAAAAGTAGAAACTAACTTGATCCTCTAATGTTGTCATCAAGTGTTGATTTCATGTGTTTTTGGTAAAAATAAAGGTTTAAAAATCTTTTTATTTACCTTTTATGAAAGAATATTATACAAATCACTTAAATTTAATTCGAAGGCAGCTACTGGCGTTTCTAATTCAAAATTTGTTAAAACTTTTGGATGTAATTCTCCTAAATATGCTACTTCTTTGTCTTTAACACTTAATCTTGCAACTCTTCCAGGTATAAAACTTGGATGTTCTGTTTCTTTTATTGTATATTTTAAGTTTAGTTCAGAAAGTAATGAATCCAGGATTTGCCTTACATAGGTATAATCTACTTTTGAATCTGCAATTAAAACACAAACTCTTGATTTTTCTTCTGGTGTAAAAACATCTCCGATTTCAAATATTTTTTGGGGTAATTCACGGTGTTTATTTTCTGATAAAACTTTTAGCAAACTAGGAGTTAGCCAAGCACGCATAACATTATAATCTTGATTTAATGCATTTTCTAGTTCAACACAATTTATTTCGGTGTTCATTAATTTTGATTGTGACTTTTTATTTGTTAAATTGTAAGTATTTGTTTCTAGTAAACCAAAACCTACAAGAATATCTGCTACTTTGTTTTTGAATATTTCAAAAGTATCTTCTTGAGCTATTGTTGAAACATTTGGTAATTCTTCTTTGAAATTTTCATATCCATATGCTATTGCAATATCTTCTGCTATGTCAATTTGAGTTAAAATGTCTGCCCTATAAGCAGGATAGAATACATTTGGTTTTTTGTAATCCATCCCCATTTTAGAAACTAAAGTTTTTATTTGAGAATCTATTAATTTTAAGCCCAGAATTTTATTAATGTAATCTCTGTTTATTTTTATTTTTTTAGGTTTTAAATTAGGGAATGTTTCTTTTTCTATTTTTACAGAATAAATTTTTCCATTTCTTTCTGCTAAACTTGTTACAATAATGTTTAATGCTTGTTCGATTGTGTTTTTATCAGTGCCTGTAACATCAATAAATAAGTTCTTTGTTTTTTCAGTAACTCTTGTTTCTTCCGAGTTGATTATTGGAGGCATTGAAAGTACTTGATTATTTGCATCAATCCAAATTGGATATTCTTTAAAATTATCAAGTAAATATGCATGGTCTTTTCCTTTTGGATGGATTTCCAGTATTTGTTTTAGAGTTATTGGTTTATTTGTTTCTAATGGTGTGAATTTAAATGATTGTGGTTTTGTTGTATATGTAATTGGGAATTTTATTTTGTCTAAATCATAAACCCCAATAGATGCTTTTTTTCTGTTTCTTCCATGAGTTGAATGTAATTTTTCTTGTACTTGCATTAAGGATTCGATTGCTTCATCTGTTAAGTTTACATCTTTTACTACTGCTGCAACTGCAAATGGTCTTACTTTTGATGTTTTTTTGTCTATTTTAGCTATGTAATCTGAGGCTTTAACAGAGTAGGTTCTAAGGCCTTTTTTTGTTCCTATAAAGGATGCCAGTGCACGTGAAAAACCCTCGCTAGAAAGCAAATCTGGACGATTGGGGAATATCTCTACAGTGATCTCACCTTTAGTTACTTCTTCTAAATCTGTACCTAAACGGGATATTCTATCTTTTAGTTTTTCATCTGATAGGGATTTTCCTATCTGTTTCAATACATCCTGTTTGTTTAATGTTATTGTTGGCATTTTAATTTGAGCAGCAACATGCAACTCCGGCTCCTAATAAATTTGTTTCTAATGATTCACATAATTGTTCTTCTGAAAATAAGGTGATTTTATCTATTGATTCGCAAGGTTTTTCTATTACTAGAACTTCTTCACAGGTTCCATAATTATATCCTTCTTCATGACAGGCCTCATTACACCCTAATTTATTAACTTCTATTTTGCAAGCTATTTCAGACCATTTTAATATTTCTTTGACTTGATTTACTCTGTAATACATATAAAAGGGAAGTGGTTTGTATTCAAGTTTTTCACAATCATAAGGTGTGACTGTTTCATTATTTTCTATTTTCTTTTTTAAAATATACATTTGACAAGAAGGTTCTAACCATTTAGTTTGTTGGCATAATTCCATTGCTTCTTCATAATTTCCTTCGTTAGTTAATTTTATTGTTTCATGATAGATTTTATCTATTCTTTTAGAATCAAAATAGTAAAATAGTGCAATAATTGCTAGTAGGATTATTATAATAACTATCCAAAACCACCATTTTTTCAATATTTTCATTTTATTTCCATTGACATTGGTTCTCTACACATTGGCAACTTAAATCATAATTATCTTCATTGTAGCAACCTTTCCAAACGCAATCTGTTGTTACTGCCCGTTCAGTTTTACCTTTGCAAACTTCTCCTGAACAGCCACCCTCCATGCAATCTGCATTTGTTTCACATTCTCCAAATGTGGATTCCCCGCAAAACTCATTCGAAGGGAAAATCAAACTTGGATTTAAAATCTTTATTGCTACTAAAACTGCCAATATTAAGATAATCCAAAAATATATGCTTTTAAAGATTAAAGCCATTTTTTCACCTTTCTTAATTGTTTTATATCATTTTTATAAAGTTCCCTTATATCTTTTATCCCATAATATGGTAATATAATTCTTCCTAATCCAAATCCCCAAGCTAAAACTGGAACTGGTTCTCCTAATAATGGTTCAGTAACTTCTGGCCTGAAAATTCCTGCTCCACC
The DNA here is from genome assembly GCA_018829185.1 of Nanobdellota archaeon. GTDB lineage: Archaea > Nanobdellota > Nanobdellia > SCGC-AAA011-G17 > PNOQ01 > JAHJUI01. Next base: position 26,624 of record JAHJUI010000005.1, read on the forward strand.
AAGTTCTACCCATGTTTTTTTTTCTGGAATGTAAACATCAACCTCTATACTTGGTTCAGTATATGCAAAATATCCTGGGCGGAATCTTATTTTGTTATATCCCATTTTCTTAAAGAATTCTTTTAAATAACCTGTTAGATTACGGAAATTTGCATCTGGATCAATTACAATTCCTTCTGATTGATTAAATTCAAATGAATGTGACCAATCAAGTGTTTCATTTCTATAGTTTCTTCCAATTGCAAAGAATTTTGCTGGCCAATCTGATTTTTTAAGTTTTGATAATGTTTTTGCTGAAAGAACAGTTGTGTGTGTTCTTAGGACTAAACGTCTTGCTTCTTGTTCTGTCCAAGGACTTTTCCATGATTTTTCTTGAATTTGTTTTACTTTATTAATTAATTTTTTATCGGGAAGTTTTCCATTTCCCTTTACAAAGAATGTATCTTGCATTTCCCTAACTGGATGATCTTGGGGTGTGAATAGTGCGTCAAATACCCAAAAGCTTGGATTTATTATTGGTCCTGTCATTTCTTGGAAACCCATGTCTAGCCAAATTTGTTTAGCATGTTGTTTTGCTTGATTTACAAAATGTCTTTTTCCTGGGTAAATTTTTGGAACGTTGATTTCTACATCATATCTTCTGAATTGTTTGTTTTTCCAAGAATTATCTTTTAGCATTGTACTTGTTAATTGATCTGCTAAGTTCTTTGGTATTTTGACTGTTTTTAGTTCTGTTCCTATTTTTGTTAATGTTATTGTTAATATTTTTTCTGTTTCTGTTTTTATTATTTGTTTTCTTTGTTTTAATTCTTGGTATATTTTCTCTTGCGTTTCATTTATTTTTGATTTTTCTATTGGAAGAGACTTTAGGAAGTCTTCTGTTGTGTTTTCTTTTAGGTATTTCTCTCCAAGAATTGTTGGTTTTATTTTGAAACCTGGTTTTATAGAAATAAACCCATTTTTCCTTAATAAACCTAAGGATGCATTAAGTTCATCTTTTTGGAGATTTGTGATTCTTTGTATTTCTTCTAAATTATCTGCTTCTTCTAAAGCTTTTAAAAATGTTTTTTCAGGAAATTCTTTTTTTAGGTATTCTCTTCCGTTTTTATCTAAATCTATTATTTCTTGAGTTGATTTTAATGTTTTTATAACTCCTTTGTTTTCTAGCCATTGAATTGCTCTTGTTGCGCTAACTTCTTCTAAGTTTGATTTTTTTGATAATTCTTTTAAAGAAATATTATTTTCTAAGTAAGGTAATATAGTTCTTTCTAATGGATGTAAGGTTAATGCTAACTTCTGAATATCCATAAATAAATTGTAATAAAGAATGTTTAAAAATGTTACTCTTTAGAGCTTTCTTGAATTGCTCTTATTTTGTCTCTTAGTTCTGCTGCTTTTTCGAAGTCTTCCGCTCTTGCTGCCTCGCATAATTCTGCTTCTAATGACATTTCTTGGCAGATTGGAGTTTCTGATGCAAAAATTGCAATATCTCCCCAATGGGAAATTTCTCTTTTAATTTTTTCTGAAAGCTTCCAGTAGTCAATTAAGATGCTGCCGGATGCACCATCATAAAGCCCATATTTTTTAAGTGGTATGCTAGTGGAATCAACTATTGCTTTGATTGGTTCCACTTTATAGTCTGTTGGGAGCCTCCCCCTCCCTAGTTCAGAAGAAACAAAATATGCTGTTCCTATAGAGATCATTGGGCTTAGGGAATCTGGATCTAACAATGCCGTAATGTGAGATAGTCCTTCAACTCCTAGAAATTTTTCTTTATAATCTTGTAATGTTTTGTCCATTCTCCGTTTAAGACTATTTTTTAAGTCCATAACCAATTTCAAGTCTGTTTCACTTGGCATTAATTCCTCCCCATTAAGGATGTTATCTATTAAACAAGAAAATGAATATACTTCTAATGTGCCGTCTGAATGTGACTCATCGGAAATTCTTAGATTGGTTGATCCATCTGGATATTCTAGTCTGCATGCGAATGTCTCTCTTTTCCGATCTATATATCTCCTAAATCTTGCTTCAAAGGCAGATTGTTCTTGTGGATTATTTTCTTCTTTCATTTTAAAATAAAGAAATTAAACACTTGGCAACTTTGACCAAGTGCTTTTTAGTAAAGAATCTACTGTTGATGCAAATGCTGGTGAGTGTGCCCAAATTCCAATGTCTGAACTTTCATGTACTTCTTTGTCATCATTTAGCATAAACATTAATTGGGTGCCATCGATTAAAATAAATCTTGCACCAATCTTGTCTGCTCTTTTAACATCTGCGAATTTAGCTAATTCTTTTGCAGCTAATTCTGCTTTTTCACTTTCTAGCTTTGCAATAATCTTAACTTTAACACCTTTCTCAGAAAGTTTCTTTAAAGTATATTTTAAACTGTCTGCTTTTTTGACTATGCCTGTTGAACTGGTCATGATAACAACTGATTTTTTAGCATCTTTAAGCATAGTTTCCATATGATTGTAAATATTGTATCTTCCTTTTATTGCTCCAGAAACATTGTGAGCATCTACATGATTTACACCATTTTTGTATAAAAGACTTAATTCAGAAAATACATCTTCTTTTTTTATCTTATCTAGGCTTTCAACTTGTTGATCTGCTGATTTCTTAATATGTTTCTTAACTCTTAACACGATCTCACTTGGTTCAACAGCAATATATTTTATTGGTTTTCCAAGCTTCATTATAACAAAACCGCGTTTTTCTAAGCTTTCTAAAATATCATAACTTCTTGATCTTGGTACGTCTGAAATGTCTGAAAGTTCTCCTGCAGCTGCAATACCTTTACTTAACAATGCAGTCCAAATTTTTGCTTCATAAATGTTTAAATCGAATGCTGATCTGATTTTTTTGATAAAATCTTTGTCCATTATCATTTTTTGTCTCCTACACCTCGTAGTCTAGATAAGTTTGGATCAAAAGTATCTTTATAAAGGTTTCGGTCTGTTGTTTCTTTTGAGTAGTTACATATAGAAAGATTTATAAATTTATGCTCTTCTTTTAGTAAATTCTCTTGCTACAAAAGTTAAAATAAAGAATACTACTAAAGCTATTAATAAAATATAAAGTTCTGGTAAAACAGACCCTAAACTAGCTTTAAACAATATCATTTTCTTTAAAATTGAATTAGAGACTACTAAAGGATTAAATAACGCTATATATTTGAATTTCTCTGTTATTGTTTCTATTGGTAAAATTGTATTTGAGAAAAACATCAATAATGCTGCTATTCCTATTGCTGCTAAAAGTGCTGTTTCTTCTGATTTAAATGCATAACCAATAGCCATTCCCAAAAAAATGAAAACTGTTGCTGAAATAAATAATATCAATGATGTGCTTGCAAGAACTGATAAGATTGGCATCTTTAACCAGAATATTGCTGCTAACATTAATATTGCTAATTGAATTAATAATATTAGTAAGCAAGTGATGTAAGTTCCTAGCAGAAATACGAAGTCTGAAGTTGGAGTCATGAAGTTTCTAAAAAATGCTTTTGTTTTTCTTTCTCTTAAAACCATTGTAGAGGATAAAATTATACTTGCTAATAAAATTATCAAAGCTAGTAAAGTAGGGAATAGGTAATTTAGATTAGATGAATCTGAAGTTATTGATTGAACTTCTATTTTTATTGGTGAAACTACTTTTTCGGCTTCAGTAACTTTTACATCATTCAAAAGTTCAGATAAAGTGTTTAAACCAGTTTGTAGATTAGATAAAGTTGTTTTTGTAGAGGTGCTTTTTGATTTTATTTCTGTTGCTATTTGTGTAATTGCTGCTGTAGAACCTTCCAAATTTGTTAAATCTGTTAATACACTATTTATCTGTTCTTCTAAATCATCTACTAATGTTTGGTTAGCACAAGAAAGTTCTGCTGTAATATTTTTTGCTTCTTCCAGACTTGAAATTAAAGCTGAAACTGATGGGATTGATGAACTAATAGTATCTGATTTAGATGCAATTGTTTCTGTGTTTGAAATTGCTGAAGAAATTGATTCTGTTTTAGGAATCAGATTTGTTTTTGCTTCATCTACAACATTGATTAAAGCTTGAGTCATAGTTACACTTAATTCTGAGGATTTTGAGGAAATTTGTGAGTTGATATCGTTAATTAAAGAATAAGCAAGATTAACTCTTGATTTGTCTGCATGGAAAGTTACTGGTTCAGTGCTACCTTCAATTGAAAGACCTTCTGGGAAAATTATGCATATTTGTGTTTTACCTTCTTTTACAGAATTTATACATAATTCTTCTGAATCTAGTTTTTGTATTGAAAAAGATTTTTCTTCGAAACTTGTTAAAATTGAATTTGTTAATTCATTTTCTGATGGGGAATAAGTTCCAACATTTATTCCGTATAATTCTGATGAGTTAAATGCCATTCCTACTAAGAATACTATTAATAATGGAGCCAAAAGAATGATTAATGCAGATAGTTTTGATCTTATGAGTATCTTAAAGTTTTTTCCTATTATATTTAATAAGTTGTACATTCTATCTTCTTCCCAATACTTCTTTTAATTCTTTTACTGAGGGAAAAGGCCCTTTTTCTTCTGGTTCTTGTCTTTCTTTTCCTTTTCTTCTTTTTTCTTGATATCTTTCTTTTACACGTTGCGAAAATATTTTTTTGAAAACTCCATCTAAAGTAGTTTGGCCATATTTCTTTTTTATTTTAGCTGGAGGTCCATCTTCTACAATTTGTTTATTGAATAAGATTGCTATTTTATCACAAATGTGATCCATCTCGTTTAGTAAATGTGTTGTTAAAATTATGGTTGTACCTTGTTTTTTTATTTTCTTTATTAATTCAATCATTTGTTGCCTTAGTAGTGGATCTAAATCTTCTGTGGGTTCATCCATGATTAATATTTTTGGATCGTGAATTAAAGAACATGCTAAGTCTAATCTTTTTTTCATACCAATTGATAAATCTTCTGCTAAAGTGTTTATTGCATCTGGTAGTTCTACTAAATTGATTATGTCTTCTACTGCATCTTGTATTTTAGCTGTTTTAACTCCATAGAGTCTTGCAAAATAGAATAAATTTTCTCTTACTGTTAGTTTATTATAGAATGATCCATCTTCAGTTGCAAAACCAAAGCACTTTTCAATGTCTTTCATTGCCTTAAAAACGTTTTTTCTTAAGTATAGAACTTCTCCACTTGTAGGTTTGTAGAACCCAATTAATAACTTTAGAATTGTTGTTTTTCCTTCACCAGAAGCTCCAATAATTCCTGTGATTTTATTTTCTGGAATTGATAGATTAACTGAATCTAGGATTACGTTTTTACCAAACTTTTTGGTTACCTCTTTTAATTGGATTAATTCTGTATCCATGATATAATTTTTAGTTTTTCTTTTTTTAAATCTGTCGATTTTGGGAAGGCTTATAAATTTATTGAAATTCCCTTTTTTCATGAAAGAAGGTCCTTTATCGCCTGGAGAATATGCAATAGCATACGAACAAGATAGACTTGGAATCTTTGATGTAGATTTAGAAAACCCAATTTATGATTTAAGTCAGATTTTTAAAAGTTGTATTTCTAGTGTTGATTCCCCAAGGGGGGCTGAATTAATTGATCCAAGGGGCATACATTCTATTTTCTTTTTTGGGGATTTTGTTAGCACACCAGTTTATACTCAAGGGTTTGAAGAAAACCGTAAATGGTTAGCTAAAACTTTTTTTGGTCCTGGACATTATGTTTTGGATCGTCGTAAACATGTTGGAGTAATTGATTTGGGTGTTGTTTGTAAAGATGTACCTAAGAGGGGGCATCTTAGAGAAGAAAGAACAAACAGAAAAACCCCTATTTCGCTTAGTGTTAATGCCTTCACAAAAGATTCTCTTACAGAAGCAATAGAAAGCTCTAGATCTTATGGGGGGGAGATAATAGGAACTGGAATTCCCTTGGTCGATGATGGTTTTTTTCAAGAACTAGTAGAAGCTCATCCAGAAATAGTTAGAGATCCATTATACAATTTAGTGCATAAAGTGAGAGATGGTTTTGGTGATGTTCCTCGGAGAGATGTAATAAATGCTCAATTAAGATTTAAAGAGCTAGAAAGAAATCCTAATTTAAAGTGCCATTGGAATTATTAAAGGAAAAGTATAAAAACTTCTAATTTAATTTTTTCTTTATGAAACATACTTGGCAAATAACTTTAATTTTAATTGGTTTGTTTATTGTATCTCAAATTGTTGGTTTATTTGTTGTTGATAGTTATTTAGATAAGCCAGATTTGCCATTAGGTATTGAAAGGCCAGACATTGAAGAAAATATAAGTTATATTCCTGTGTTGATTGCTATTTTGTTTGCAACCGGCATTGCACTTTTATTAATTAAATTTAATGCTGTTAAAATTTGGAAGATTTGGTTTTTTATTGGAGTTGTTGTAACTTTAACTATTACATTTGGATCTTTTATTCCAGAAGTGATTGCTTTAATTTTAGGACTGGGATTTGCTTTTTTCAAAATATTTAAAACAAATGTTATTGTTCATAATTTTACAGAGATATTTATTTATCCAGGTATTGCAGCTATCTTTGTTCCTATTTTTAATTTAATGTCAATATTTATTTTATTAGTTGTTATTTCGATTTATGACATAATTGCTGTTTGGAAAACAAAACATATGGTTAAAATGGCAGAATTTCAAAGTGAGACAAAAATCTTTGCTGGTTTATTAATTCCTTATAAGAAAACAAGAGCTGTTCTTGGTGGAGGCGATATTGGTTTTCCTTTAATGTTTGCAGGAGTTGTAATGAAGACTTCTAATATGTTAAATGGAGTTATTGTTAGCTTATTTGCTGCTTTGGCTTTGTTTATATTATTTTATATGGCTAAAAAAGAGAAATTTTATCCAGCAATGCCTTTTGTAACTGCTGGATGTGTTGTTGGTTATTTAATTACATTGTTGCTATAGTTTGAAAAGTTCTGCTGTGACAAACACATTTTGTTACTGAAGAGATTTCCTCTCCCTCAAATGTGTAAATCATTCCACATTCTAAACATTTTGCTTGTGCCATTTTAATATATAACTCCTATGAGTACGAATCTTATTTGTTCGAACCTAACTTTTTGGTCTGCTAAACTTGAATTATCTCCTTTAGTTATGCAGTACCAACCTTGTTCATCTTCATTGATATCTATGATTCTGTGAACTATGAATCCTATGTTTGTCTCATAGGCAATAACATCTCCTACTTGTAAGTCTTCTTTGTTTTCTGGTGTTAATTCTAAGCCATTTGCTTCTTCATCTAGCAAAGGATCCATAGAATTTGTGTCAGTGTATTGTGCCCAAGAAGCTTGAGCAATGTTTATGATTATTTTATCTGGTAAAACTAAGATTTGATCTTCTGAAATTCTATCTTTTGGTGAAGGTCTTTCTGTTGCATTAAAGTCAAAAGGTATTTGGATGTTAGAATTTGCTATTATTGTATTTGAGAAAAAACCTAAAAAGAATATACAAAGGATTGTGATTAATAATGGTATTTTGTTCATTTTCTTAAGAAAAAGGTATTGATTTTTGTTTATAAAGGTTTGGTTTTGTAGTGTCTTATTGGTGGTAACAATATTTTAAAAACACATATTTTAATTTAATATTATGAAAATAAAAGCTAAAATTTGTAGAAATCCTTTTGGTTTGATGTTTAGAGGGTTAAAAAAAGGAGATTCTATTGTTTTAGAATGTGGTGAAGGAATATTTAGTGCTGCTATTCATATGTTATTTGTGTTTTATTCTTTAGATATTGTTTGGTTAGATAAGGATCATATTGTTGTTGACAAGAAAACTGTTAAACCATTTACATTATTTGCTTATCCTAAAAGACCTGCTAAATATATTGTTGAAATGAGAAAAGGTTTTTCTAAAGATATTAAAATTGGTGATAAAATAGAATTTATTTAAACATAAGGCTTTAATGCACTTAGTGGGCCTTTAAGCAATTTTCTTTCTATTCTTCCTTTTAAGTAAGGTGAAAATTCCGTTCCAAAGTAAACTAATGCTCCAATTTTTTTTACGCCTTCTGGGTTGTCTACCTCTCCATCACGATTGTGTTTAATATGCCGGGTTTCTACTTCATTTCCTTTGATAGTTATGCTTTCTTCACATTCATCAAGAGATTCTGTACATAAAGTTGCAGTGCCATCCTTCATAACTGTAACCATTCTCGTTTTATCTCCATCTGGGTGCATTCTAAAATATCTTGCCCCTGTACCCTTTAGAATAACGTGCATTGCTAATCTTTCTGTTAGTTTCATTTTAACACCAAATTTTAGCATAAATGGGTATTTATAAATCTTTTGCTTTTGTTGTTTCTTTTGAGTAGTTACAGATAGAAAGATTTATAAAGGGAAAAATAGATTAATTAATTATGGCACACAAACCCCATGAATTGGAATATACTAAGCTTTTGCAAAGTGGAGCGGTTTTTCATTATACCTGTAATGCTCCTAGCTCAGATATGCTTAGCCGGCATGGTGTGCAAGAACTTGGGCAAGATGTTGATTCGGACCCAAGAGGACTTTTGTTGATACCGGCAGATGTTTATACTAAATTCGGGCTAGTGCTTGATCCCTTAAATGATTCTGAAACACATAGAATTGTTTCTGAAAATTTAATGAGGAAAATGTCTGAAAGAGAGAAATCATCTGATTCTGATTGATTCTAAATTCTTTGGTGCATTTGTTTCAATGTGTAATAACTTATGCAATGTAGAAGCCATTTCTAAACAATTTGAACTTTCACCATGATTTAAGATTATTTTCTTTGGTTTTGGATTTAATCTTTGAGCGAAATTTAATAATTGTTGATAGTCAGAATGACCTGTAAATGAGTGTATTGAATAAATATCCATTTTAACTTCAGTTATATTTTGGTTATGCCCGCTTTGGAAAGCAATTTGTTTTTCTCCTTGTTGTAATCTTTTACCAAGAGATCCTTCTCCTTGGTAACAAGTTAAAACTAATGAGTTTTTATCGTTTCCTGCAAGTTCTTTGAAATACTCAACAGATGCTCCCCCGGTCATCATACCTGAAGTTGCTAAGATTATACATGGTCCTGTTTCTTCTAAGATTTGTTTCATTTCTTTTTGAGAACCAACTTGTTTGAATATTTTTGATAAGAATGGATTTTGATCTTTGTGGAAAATTTGTTTCTTAACTTTGCTATTGAAAAAATCTGGGTATGCTGTGTGTATTGCTGTTACGTCCCACACCATTCCTTGAACAAATATTGGAACGTTGGGTATTTTTCCTTCTCTCATTGCTCTTTCTAATACTAACATTATTTCTTGAGAACGTCCTACTCCAAGAACTGGCATTAAGACACGGCCCTTTCTGTCAATAGTCTTATTAATAATGTCTAAAAGATAAGTTTCTGCTTCTTCTCTTGAAGACATTACAGATTCTTTGTTACCATATGTTGCTTCTACAATAACTGTTTCTAATCTTGGAAACTTTGTAGATGCGGGGGCTAATAAATTAGACATTTCGTAATTCATATCTCCAGTGTAAAGTAAATTATGTAATCCTTCTCCAATGTGCATATGGGCCATTGAACTTCCAAGAGTGTGACCTGCGTTGTAAAATGTTAACCTAATATCTGGTGTGATATCTGATACTTCTTCATAATCTAAGCAAATTGAATGTTTTACCATGTTTTTAATGTCTGTAGATGAATAGATTTGTTTTTTTGCATCTTTTGCGGCTACAGAAATATAATCTAAACATAAAAGCGCCATAACATCCCTTGTCGGTTTTGTACAATAAATTGGTCCGGTGTAACCATATTTGTATAATAAAGGTATTAATCCGCAGTGATCTAAGTGAGCGTGAGTAACAATAACTGCATCTAGTTCATTTATTTTGAATTCTGGACTGTCTAAGAAAGGATACATTGAATCTCCGGATGCTGCTACATTTATACCGCAGTCTAATAAAATTCTAGATTCTGGTGTTTGTAACAATAATGAAGATCTTCCTACTTGTCTAGCTCCACCTAAGAAAGTAACTCTGATCCACTCTTCTTTTTTGCCCCTTATTCTTCCGCCATAAATTCTTTCTCCGACTTTGTTTAAGAATTTTTTTCTGTAATCATCATTTAAGTAAAGTACACTTCTAATGTTTTCAATTAATTTTGATCTAATTGCGGGTGTTCTTTTTACTAAAGGCACCCACATTGTTTGTTTTTTAATTTCTTTTAGAATTTCTCCAGCCTTGCCAATAACAAGACCGGGTTTTTCAGCTTCTATGACCACCATAGAACGTTGTGGATCAAAAATTATCTTGTCTATTTTTGCTTCTTTTGGAACTAATTTATTTATTAAAACTTCAGCATCTTCTTGTTCTAAGCATAAAGAAGGATCTGGTCTTACTTCAATACGTTTTTTAATTTCATTTACTATGTCTTTAATTGTTCCGTTATTGTCTAAGAAAAAATCCTTTGATTTAGTATACAGTACAATATTTGCTCCTTCAAAAGCCATTTGATTTATTTTAGCTCTATCTGGTAACTTCTCTTTAACTTCTTGTAAAATTTTTAAAACCATTTTATGTATAAAATAAAAAATTATATTTTCTTTTCAATTATTCTTGTTTCTACTTTTCTAACGCCTTCATTGGTGATTGTAAATACATCAATTCCGTCGCCTGTTGGCATATCTCTTTGTAAAGCTGCGTTAAGTGCTTTTAATGCAACTTCAATTCCTTGTTGAGTTGTCATATCTTTTATGTAAAGTGTTTCAAGTACACCATAAGCATAAGGGCTTCCTGAGCCTGTTGAACAGTAATCATCTCTGAATGTGATTGATCCATCAAGTCCTAGTTCATATAGTTTGAATCCTGTATTGTCTTTTCCACCTAGTAAAAAAGCTACTATTCCTGGAACCATTGACATCTTTCTTATATTTTGATAAAGAATTCCGCCTAGTAAATTAGCAGCTTGTTTAACGGTTGCTTCATTACCAGTTCTTATTTTTTTTAATCTTAATTCTGCTTTTACTAATTTGATTATTAATTGAGCGTCTGAAACTAGACCTGCCATTGTGACTGCCATATCATCTGATATCTTATGTATCTTTGTTTCTTTCTTATTTGCAATCATGTAGCCTGCGCTAGATCTTTTATCTGCCACAAGAACTATTCCGTCTTTACATACAAGACCTACAGTTGTTGTACCTTTTTTAACTAATTTACTGATATCTTCTTCCATATTAATGACCTCTTAGAATGAGTCATGATAAGTAATAAACTAGGGATTTATAAAGTTTTTGGTTGGGGGTGATAGAAAACTTGATCCCTAGTTAATTAATATCTACTTTTTATATGATTTTACTAGTATTTAAATGTTTTGGTTTGTTACTTTTGTTAAGTAGTAATAAAAGAAAAAAGTTATTCTCCTTTTGGTAGTCCTCTTTTAACTGGAACTTCATAATAAGTTGCTAAAGCACTAGCTTCTTTTTCAATTAATTCAGCTGTTTCATAAATGCCTTTTATATCGTCTACGCTTAAATAATCTGCGTCAGCACGTCTACGGATATTTTCAGCCCTATCAAGAAGTTTTCCTACCCTAACAGCTGCTTCAAGAGTTGTTAATCCTGGGTATTTTGTTTCTATATGTTTTGTGAGATCTACCATTTTTATTAAATTTATAAAAAGGGGGAGTTTATAAACCTTTCTATTAGTTGTTCTTTAACAGTAGTTACAAATTATTTTAGAATATTGATATTTTTAACCTTATTTTTTACATTATCTTCTTTTAATAAAAATTTAATGAATGGTTTGGCTTTTGTGTATTTTCTTTTAACAATAGTGTAAGAACGTCTTTTTTCAAACTTAACATTTTTGTATTTTTTCTTGAATTTAACTAAATGTTCTTTATGGGTTTTTAATGGTCCATAATGTTTTTTTGTTTTAGGTAAATTATCTTTTACTTTAAAATAGAAAATTGCTTTTTTCTCCCAATTCCAGCCAGCATCAATTATTTCAAAATCATTTTGCTTTAGTTTGTTTTTAATAAAGTCAAATGCTTTTAATAATTTACTGCCTACAATATCTTTTTTTCCAGATTTGGGAGTTACTTCTAATAGAATATAATCTTTGTAACTATTTAATTCAAATATTTCCTTTTGGAAACTTGGATTTTTTACTGCTTCTTTTAGTTTAGAAAATTGTGCTAATGATAACACCGCTGCTGCATTTCTTTCTTTTTGAACAGGATCAATTACTATTAAAGGGGATAATTTCTTGGCTTCATTTAGATTGAATAAAGCTTCATTTTTATTTTTGTAGTATTTCTCTGTGTCAATTATTACTTTTGGTTTCCATTTTTTTACGTTTTTTATGAAGTTATCAAATGTTTTGTATTTTATAATTAATAATTCTGTTACATAGCCTGAGAAGCCCCTAATGTATGATTCTGCACCATAGAGTTTGTTTGCTTTTAAGAATAGTTTTAACTTTCTTATTTCGTTTTTCGTATCTTTGTTTGTTTTCTTGTTTACATAGCTTATATGTAATGGAGATATATCTGTTATGTTTAATGCTTGTTCTGGTTTTTTAATTTCTAAGACCGGAACTACTTCAAATAATAATCCATTAAACATTACATGGAAATAATCTCTAGAGCCATGAACTCTTTTTATTTTATTAAATGATTTTTTAAGAACTATATGTAAAATATTTGATATTTCTTTTTCATTTTTGAATCTTACAAAAACATCTATATCTTTATTTCCTGGAAGGAATGTTCCTTTTGCATAGCTACCGCCTACTATTGCTTTTGCATTTCTTAAACGTTTATTTAATCTAGTTAGAAATATATTAGTTGTTTCTTTTAGCAATGTTACTTCTTTTTTATCTGGTATATATTCCATGGTTTAAAATTAAAAATTGAGTATTAAAAAGGTTTCTAAAAGTAAAAGTTCACTTTTGGTAATAATCCGTCAGAACTTCGCCCTATTATAAAATAAGAATCTCCTGTATCAATTTGTATATCTCCTTCTGGTGTTTTATGCGCATATGTTATTGTTGGGGTGTTATCTTTTGATTGTGGAGAAAATAAATAACTTGGAATCATTTGTTTTGGTAAGTTGAATATGTTTAAGTTCATTGGAGCATACAATATTGGTTTTTCAGTGTCTGAAACTCCAATTGTGTCATAGAAGTCTGCTGTGATATCTGCTATTTTTTCACAAACTAATGGATCATCTACATTACATTTTTCATTTAATGGGCAACCACATTTTGCACAATCTCTGATTAATATTTTATTATGTGTACACAAGTAAGGTTTAGTTTCTGAGCATTTTCCTACTGGTGTTTGATCTTCGCATGTTGCTGTTTCATCTATTGTTAAAGTAGGTAATGCTTGTTCTATTGGGACACAACATTGGGTTTCTGCTTCTTTTTTGATCATTGTTGATAGAATTGGTTCAAAGCCTGTTGGACATCTTCCTTTTGCTGTGAATCCATTATTTTTACTGCAATCATCTGAAGTAGTACATTGTCCACTTCTACAAATCTGGTCTTCCTTACAGGTTATTATTTGTTTTTCAGGATTACAATATGATTTAAGGTCTGTTGAACAACTTCCTGCTTGAGTATTGTCTGTGCATTTATCTAGGGGTTGACATAATCCGTTTTCGCATCCATCTGGACATATTGTTTTTTTGTATAATATCTTTAATCCAACACAAGTTGGTTCATATAGAACGTTTGAGTCAAAGCAATATGAATAAAGTTTCTTTGCTCCTAATTGTACGCTATTAACTTCTTTTATACATTTTGGGATGCAAGTGAATTCCCCTGTTTGTTCATAATCGGCTGGACAAGTATACACTGCTTCTTCTTCTATATTTGTTAGTGCAAATCCTGTAAATGGAAAGAAAGCTTGTGCTAATGGCACCATTAATACCAATATTAAAAGTAAAACACCTTTTTTCATATTTAATTTATTGTTTTTTGTATTTTATAAAGGTTTCTTCTTGAAAAAAGGGAATAGGAATCCTAGGTTAAATGCGTAAGCTGGTATTGATTTTAGGATTGGTTTTTCTTTTCTATTTGCTGCTGCTTCACTTTCGTAGCAGGTTAATCCATCCCAATATTCGTTTTCATCATCTCCACAACAACCAAAATTATTTGGGGCAGAATATATAAATTCTCCTACTTCAAATCTTGGTTCGGATACATTATTTGTCCAGATGTAACCTGCCTCTTCACAAGTGTTTATTCCGGGTAATCCTGTATCTAGATCCCACCAACCGAATCCTATGCATCTTGCTTCGTGTTTTTCTCCTAATGGGCCGTCAATGTCAATCATTTGTGTTCCGTCTCCTTTGTAACAAGTTCCTTCGTATACACAATAGTTTGGCCAGTAACTTCCATTACAGTATGCGAAATCTGTTTCATTGTCTGCATAATCGCAACCCTCTGCTTGATTACATGGGCCACCACCCATTTCATTATCATAATTTGTTCCATTTGTATCGTAGTAGTCTCCAAAGAAGAATTGTTGATAAGCTGAATCTGTTGTATCACAAGCATCCCCTATTTCATCTCCATCTATATCTCCTTGTGCTGGGTTGTATGTGTAATCGCAATTGTCATATAAATCCCATATTCCATCTTCATCTGTGTCATCTGATTCTATTGACCAGATTCCAAATGTAGCTAACTTACATTCCCCATAACCTACTTTAAAATATCCTCCGTCGGTACCATAATCATCCCCATAACTATTTTTTACAATCCAAGTTTGATCTGCATCGTCCCATCCGATTATAATTATTGCGTGGTCCCAATCGCTCGGATTTGTACAGGTTAAAACATTGTCTTCCCCAAGGCTTCCACTAGACATATCTAGCTCAGAAGAAACTGGGCCCTTTTCCATTATTATTTGTTTTATTTCCCCCATTATCGGTTGATATATAAACTCCTTTGAGTCGAATGAAATCAATCTAGTTTCCCAATCCAAGCACAAATCCTCAGAACAGGAGGTATCACTACATACTCCAGTTGAATTATGTTCACAAATTGAATCGCATGTGCCTCCACTACACCCGCACCCAGTTCCATCAACATAAAACATACATTCTTCATCTACTACACCAAAATCTTTAATGAAATCTATTGCATGGGGCAAGCTCCCCCCACAACAACCACTATTTTCTACTGTATGACAATCAGAAACCAATTGTTCTTCTGATAAATTTAAATCTAAGTTTGGATTCCCAGAACGAACATTATACTCTGCTTCTGTCATTCCTATTGCTGAAAAAGCATAACAACTTCCACAGATTCCTTGATCTTTAACTGGGGTCATCCAATCTTCACCATTATAATCTCTCCAATCAAAATTAGCTGGCAAAGTTCTGGAACTTTTTACTGGTATATTGTCTTTTTTAATTTCTTCCAGTAAAGGCATTTCTCGTGAAGATTTAACTGATTTATCGTTTAAATTAGTTAATTTTGTAACAGTTCCAATTTCTCTCCCAAATCGATTCACACAAACTGCATATTCTTGTGTAAACTCGTCTTTACCATCTGTTTTTATTTTTGTTTTATAGCCTTCTTTTGCACAATAATTATATTTTTGACCACATTTTCCTTGTAAGAATTCCCATCCCCCACATTGATTTCTTTTGTTGAAAACACAAATTCCATGTTGTCCTCCATCTTCTTCTGTAATGATTTTATAATCATAACCTAATTCAGTACAATAAACTGCTGCTGGATTTGCCATCCCTATCCCTTCTCCACCACAGGTTGAAACTTGTTTAGGTTGCAAGAAATTATTAGTTTTAAATAAATCTTCAAAACTAAATGCTGTAGTATTAAAACTCATTAAAATCAATACTAAAATTACATAAAGTACTATTGCCTTTTTCATATAAACTAAACTTATTGAGAAAATATAAAAACCTTTCTATTTCTTATTTTTCTTTCTTTTCTTTGGTTTTTTGTTAATTTTAACTTTTTTATTAGAATTATGTTGTGCTATGAAAAGTATTGTTGATATTCCTAAAATTACAACTACCCCGATTATTACTACTTTAGATTCTGGAGATAATCTTGCTAATTTTCTAGCTTCTTGAATTGGAGTAAGACATTCTTTTTTGTTATCTTCATTACAAATTTGATTTTCTGGACATCCACAAATTTCACAGTCTCTTTCTAAATTTCCATTTTCTGTGCAGTAGAATGGTTTATCTTGTGAACAACTTTCAAATTCAGTGTGATAATCATCTAAGCAAGTGTTAGTTTTTTCTGATTCTTTTTCTGATTGACGAACTGGGACGCAACATTTTAAATCTTCTCCCCAAAGATCAGAACAATCTGATTCTAAACCAGGATTATTTGAATTTATAAAGCCACTTGCGCATTCTGTTTCACAATAACCATCTGCACCATAACAAGAAAGTTCCATTATTTCTGTTTCTGTTTCATTTTCTTCAAATTCAGATATGCAATACTCCTCAAAACAAGTATAATCTTCTGAACAAGGACATTCGCTGCATAAATTGGTTGCAATTCCAGATAAACATTTGATTCCTCCTAAACAATTACCGTCTAAGACAAGGGGTAATCCCTGAGCAATATTAGTACAGTCTATTGTTTCTTCTAGTTTTAAAGGATCATTTGCACAACCTGGATCTGCTAAATCTATTAATCCATCTCCATCGTTATCTGCTCCATCATTACATGCAGGCTCATCTGGATTTTCAATATAATTTGGACTGCAGCTTCCATCTTCTAAACAAAAACGACTATTTCCCCCAGTAGCATTTATACATCCCACATTAGTATCTCCCCCATCTTCACTAACTGGACTACAAGCTGTACAACCTGTTTCCCCACATATTGGTGTTGTTCCACTGCAAGTACAATTATATGGTCCATCTGGATCACATCCAGGAACTAATTCCCACTCATCAGTACAAAACATTCCAGGATAAATATCTGAACATTCATTTGAACTGGCACCCTCACCACACCCACTAATTGGGGGCGAGGCCTTTAAACATTCTCCAGTTAGTTTGTCACAATACCCGTACTCTAATCCTCTTGCTTCAATACATTCTAAATTAGTTTCACATCCTCTGCATTCGTGAGGAACATTCACATTCTCACAATATGGTTCGTTAGAAGTTAAATCGCAAGGACAATCCCAACAACAATTAGATCTATCTTCTCCATTAGTACAAACATTGTCTCCACATTCGCTAGGTACACAACATTGTTTTTGATTGTATGGGGGAGAAATATCCCCTGGGCAATCAAGGATTCCTTTTGTATATTCTGAAGAACCACAGCTAAATTTACATGTTCCTCCAAAACCAGAACAAGTTGTAACTGCATTTCCAGTTACTAAATTAAAATCTAAATTGTTTATCCAGTCAATGAATGAAAATGCACTAACCGAAGTAGCTACAAAGGATACTAGGATTATTAAAAATATTGATATCACAACTCTTTTTTTCATATTTTGTTTAAACCCCCTCTTTGTTTATAAACATTTCTATATTTTACTGTTCTCTTTTTATATTAAAATTAAAGGATTTTGTATATAAAAAGGTTTCTTAGGGGTTATTTTGTTAGTAATCTCTTGTTAGTAGTTACAAATAGAAAGGTTTATAAACGAGAATTTATTTCGAATTTTATGAGATCAAGAATATTGGCATTAACAACTGCATTGACTTTGTTAGTATCTCCTTTAGCTAGTCAAGCAAAGGATTTAACTGTATTTGCACAAGAGGGTAGTTTTGTTCATGGTGTTAGTTCTGCAGGTGAGGTTAATTTCTTTAATTTAGAAGATTTTGGCCCTGAAGATAGAAGAATTGATGATCTTTCTTTAAGTCCTGACCAAACACGTTTAGCTTATATTTGCGCTAATGAAACGGATGGTTATCTTTGGACTGGAGAACTTAAGATAGCTGAATTGGGAAAAGAAATTGATTTAAGTTATAAGGGTGTTGACATGACTATTGTAGATTGTCCAAATGTCCAGAGATTTGATTTTGATGATTATAACTTATTTAGTTTGGATTGGGGTCCAAATGGAAGATTAATTGTGGCAGATGGAATGGATAGGAGAATAAGAAGTAATAAAGTTCAACTTTATTTAATTGATACTATTGGTGGAACTATTGATGTTTTACATACTGGACCAAGTTATAATATGAATCCCACTTGGGGAGATGATAATAGAATTTATTTTGAAACTATTGCCAACAAGGGGTTAGCTGTTTTAGATTTAAGGACAAGAGAAGTTAGTGCTTTTGGAAAAACTTCAATGGAATGGGAGAACCCAGATGCATGTGAAGCTGGAATTGTTTTTTCTTCTAAGAGTGAAAATGGAACTTCTAATGTTTATTTAGCTGATTATGATGGAAGAGTAAGGGGATTAGTTGATGATGGTATTGATCATGAAACCCCTAGGTGGAGTACAGATTGTGAAACTGTTTTTTATGATTCTGGAATAGAAACTTTTGCTATAGATATAGACAAGGTTTATGAACCTTGGCCAGTTACTCAAATGTTTAGACATCAAGATCAAGAAGATTAGAAAAAGTTAAAAAGCTTTAATTCTAAATTTAAGTTATGATTCCTAAATTATATTTTAAGAGAAGTAAAGAAAAAGATTATTTTAATGTTTTCTGTGCTATAACTGGGAATGCTTATAGTCATAATTTTGCAAAAAACTTTCCTGAATCTTTAATCAAAAAAGTGAGCAAAAGAGATTATAAAGATGTAAAAAAAGATATTAAAAAATTTATAGACCCTGCATATGAAACAAAAGGTAACAAAATTTATCCTTTTTTTAAAAAAATTGAAAAAGAATGGAAACCTGTTGAAAAAGAATATTTTAAAAGATTAGAAAGAGTAATGAAAAAAAGATTTTTGGCTAAGGAAGTAAATGTATATGCTACTTTTTTAGGGAGGTGTGATTATAGATATGCATTACCTTGTCCTTGGTTTAAAATTAGTTTAAAACATCCACAAGAGGTTTGTGTAAAAATTATGATGCATGAAATGATGCACTTTATGTTCCACTGGCATTGGCAAGAATATAGTCGAAAACATATAGGAATAGAACTAACTTCCCATTTAAAAGAAGCATCTAGCTTTTTATTAAATGAAGAATTTTCAGATTTATTGAAAATAAAAGATATGGGATATGACATGCATCAAGATCTAAGAAAAGAGCTAATAAAAGCTTGGAGGCAGACAAAAGATTTTAACAAGTTTCTTGATAAAAGTTTTCCAATAATGAAGAAGTGGGGTAAAGAGAATGGGAATTTAATGAAAGAAGAATCCATCCAAAATATCAAATGTTAGGTCACTTTGGTTTCTTAGTTTTTGCTAGAAGAATATAAAAATTAATTTTTTAGAAGAATTGTTATGGAGGTTTAAAAATATTTAGTATTAATTTCTTCAAAAAAAATTCAACCCTGTCTAAAAAAATGAAAATACATATATGTGGGATTTATGGATGTGGAAAAAGCACTTTGGCAAAGATTCTTTCTAAAAAATTGGATATTTCTTGTTATTTATTAGACGATATAAAATATAAAGTAAAATATACAGAAATTAGAAGTGTTGAAGGGGGGATTGAAAAAGTTAGAGATATATGTAAAAATTCTTCTTGGATAACTGAGGGCATTTGGACTAACTACGCTAAAGAAGCTTTCAAAAAATCAGATATAATAATTTTTATGCAAACACCTAAAATAATTTGTTGCTTTAGGATTCTAAAAAGATTTTTTTTAAGAAAAAAGGAGAAAGGCGACACTTTAATAGGTGCACTAAAATTAATAAAAAAAGTCTACAAATATCATTCAAAAGATGAAACTGTTTCTGAGAAGGCGCATAAAGAAATAATCAATAAATACAAAAAAACAACAATTAATAATTAAAAATAATGAAGATTTTAAGAGAGTTTATGGATTAATTACTAAAAAATCTAAACTAGATTAAGACTTATATTTGAAGTAAAGAAATCTCCTAAAAGGTAAGTTTTTTAAGGTTTTTTATCATTATATATTTATGCTGAATTTTAATAAATACTGGAGATTACCTTTAGTTATTGGTTTGGCTACTAGTTTAATTGGTTGTGGTAAACAGAATCCTATTCCTCCTGTTATTCCTGTTATTCCTGATTTGCCCGTTGTTACTGAAGAAATAAATGCTGCACAGGGTGGTGTGATTGAAACAGGTACTTATGAAACAGGTATTTATAAGGTTGAGTTTCCCCCAAATTCTTTGTCACAAGATACAACTGTTGAGATTGGTGCTCCTGATGAAATTCCAAATTATCCTGTTTCGGAAAATTTAGAGCAAGCAAGTTCTTTTTTAGATATAAATCTTGGTTCTGCTTCTTTGGTTGATACTTGTTATATTTATATTCCTTATTCTGGTTTTGATAATGATAATCCACCTATGCCTTTTTTGTTTAATAGTAGTGGAAATCCTTTTGATATAGCAAGACCTTCTTCTGAAGATGAACATGTTAAAATAAATTATTTTAATGCAAGAAGGGATGGCGACTGGATTGCTGGTTTGTTTGATTTTATTGATTATGTTCAAGTGCCTAAGTTAACATTTCCAGATGGCTTTGATTTTAATTCTAGTGATCCTGTTATTTTACTAGTTCATGGGCAAGGTGGTAGTGCAGAAACATTTAATGAGCTAAATGATCCTCAGCCAACAATGTACGAATTTCTTAAGGAGGGTTATAATGGTAGAATTGGGACATGGGAATATCCTAGTATATTATCTGTTGATGTTACTGGTTTTGTGTTAGAAGATAAAATTGCTGAGTTAGAAGCCGAGCATGGAACATTTCCTTTTAAATTTGATGTTGTTACTCACAGCAGGGGTGGTTTAGATATAAGGTATTTTGTTAGAAATGGAAATGCTGATAAGGTAAATAAGGTTGTTTTTCTTGGAACACCGAATAATGGAACAACAATTGAGGCAGCTGGATATCATTTATTATTCCCCCCTGAAAGGAGTATTGATGATTGGTTTAATCCTTGGTCTTCAGGATTTTTGGATTGTTTAACTGGAAGTTCATTTTTAAATTCAATAAACACTTCTACTAGTGAAGAATTTAATGTTGATTATTACCCTATTGCTGGTAGCATTTCAAATGATAATCCTTGTATTCCTGGAGAAGATGATCATTTAGTTGGTGTTGCTTCTGTTGATTTACATAATTTTCCTCATGAAAATGTTAGATTACATTCTTTAAATGAGATAGATTTGAGTCATGGAAGGTTGGTTGAGAATAGGAGGGATTTATTTATACATTTAGAAGATATTCTTAATCTAGATAATCCTTCTTTAAACGGGTTTGTAGTTTTTAGTGCTTTTGGAGTAATTATTTATTATCTCGATACTGGCGAAACAGAAAGATTAGGGGGGCAGGGGTATACCAAACCTGGTATTTCAAGAGATGGGGAAAAAATTTCTTTTAGTAAGATGTTGGGGGAGCCCACGATTCATATTATGAATGATATTATTCCTGGTGGAGAAATGATCCCGATAACACCCGGAGCCGGTCCTAGTTGGTCTCCTGACGGGAATGAACTTGCTTATATGTATGATGGAGATATTTGGATTGTTAATGTCAATACACTTAATAAAAGAAATTTGACCAATTCTCCATCTTCTGTAGAATTATATCCAGATTGGTCTCCGTTAGGAGATAAAATTGCATTTAATTCTGATAGAGATGGTATACTAAGTATTTATACTATTCCTGTTGATGGAGGAATTTGGACACGACTAACCTCTTCCCCCTGGCCTACTAAGTATCCAAGTTGGTCTCCTGACGGGAATGAACTTGTTTTTTACACTCATGTTGGTGGTGGTGGTAAAGTAGAAATATTCAAAATGAATAGTGATGGGACTAATAACAATAGGTTAGTATATTCTTCAACAAATTACACAACAGATTACCCTTCTTGGTCTTATCCAAATGGAGATTGGATTTGTTTTAGACAACATCGGACTAATTATCCCGATATAGGAAAAATATATTATGTAGATAGTGAAATTGGTGGTTTCCCCATTAGATTAACTCCTGACTTTTCGAGTGCAGATCAAGTTTTTTCTAGTTGGTATTGCGAATGAATAATTTTAATTTAACCATTAAATCTTTTTGAGTTTTCTTTCTTCATCTTCTGAACTATTTTTATAAAGTTTTTTATTGTTTATTAATTGGTGATTATATGGTGCCCACAATATTAGTTGTGATTAATTATTAAGAAACTATTTACGCTTTAGAAAACATTAAAAACACCGAAATATAAATTAAAACTATGATAAAAATAGGTCCTGCGGGTATTGGAGGGATTAAAGAAATAGAAAGTAATTTTAAGTATTTTTCTAAGAATAAAATTAAAGCTGCTGAAGCTGCTTTTACATATGGTGTTTACCTAAAAGAAAAAGAAGCTGTAAAAATTGGTAAATTAGCTAAAAAATTAAATATTAGCTTAAGTGTTCATGCTCCTTACTGGATTAATTTAAATTCTGAAGAAAAAATTAAAGTTAAAAAAAGTAAAGAAAGGATTTTGAAAGCTGGGTTTATTGGGGAAAAATTAGGGGCTACTCATGTTGTATTTCATCCTGGTTATTATGGTAAAAAGAGTAAAGAAGAAACTTATGAAAATATAAAGAATGAAATTTTAGATTTGCAAAAAGATTTTAAGAAATGGAAAATTAAGTTAGCTCCTGAAACAACTGGAAAAGTGAATGTTTTTGGTTCTATTGAAGAGATTTTACAATTAGTAAAAGATACTAAATGTAGTTTTTGTTTGGATTTTGCACATTTACTTGCTAGAAGTCAAGGAAAAATGAGCTATGGTGAAATGTTAAAACAATTTAAGAAATTTAAACATATTCATGCACATTTTTCAGGTATTGAATACTCTGCTAAAGGTGAAAGAAGACATAAAAAAACTCCTGAAAGCGAGATTAAGAAACTAATGAAAGTTGTTAAAGGCCAAAATATAACTGTTATTAATGAAAGTCCAGATATGGTGAATGACGTTTTGAGTATGATAAGTTATTTAAAGTAAGTATTTCTTTTAATTGTTATGATTGAGGGCCTTCTGGGTATAGTGGAGAATGTTAGTGTTATGATAGAAAATCCTACCCTCATTAAAGAGAAGATTGTGTATGGTCTTATACCAAGGGGGATATATCATGGTGTGCCTGATTCCTCTCTTTCAAATAATCTCCAAAGGTGCTTCTGGGATTGGGTTGGAAATTTTGTTAAAAGGCAATCTTGTCTTGCCTATGTCAATTTAAGCGATAGAACTTTTGTAGGAGAATCAAATTTAGGGGATGTAGTTAATACAATGAATACAATTTATAGACTTTCACCAATTAGTTAAACTTTCTTTATTTTTGCAACAAAAAATCCATCTGTGTCATTGTCTTGTGGCCAAAGTCTTAAACATTTATTTATTTCTGAAGAATATTTATTCTCTTTATAATCTAAGATTGGTTTTGAGGATTTTAAGTTTAAATTGATTTTTTCTAATTTTGCATTTTCATATTCTTCTAATAAATAATTTATTATTCCTTCGTTTTCTTCTGGTTCTAAAGAACATGTTGAATAAACTAAAGTTCCATTTATTTTAAGGTTTTCAAAAGCTGTTTTTATTAATTGTCTTTGAGTTCCAGCTATTCTTTTTACAGTGTTTAAATTCCATTCTTTAAGTGTTCTTAGAGATTTTCTGATGGTTCCTGTTCCTGAACAAGGAGCATCTACTAAAATCTTATCGAAGTTTTGATCTTTGAAAAATCTTCCTTCCATTAAGGTAACTACTGCATTTGAAACTCCACATCTTTGTAAATTAATTGATAATGATTTTAATCTCGGTATTTTATAATCGTTTGCTATAAGTAATCCTTTATTTTCCATTAATTGAGCTAGTTCTGTTGTTTTGCTTCCTGGTGATGCACACATATCTAATATTACTTCATCTTTTGGGTCTAAAACTAAAGGTGGGATCATTGATGCTGATTCTTGCATATAAAAGTAACCTAATTGATGTTCAGGTAAATTTCCTAAACCTATTCTTTCTTCTTCTATGTAAAACCCAAAATCTGTCCAAGGAATTTTTTTAAGTTTTAAGTCTATTTTGAAATCTTTTACAGGAATCTTTAAAGTATTCACCCTTATTGATTTTTTTACTGGTTTTACACAATATTCTTTAAAAGTTTCTATATCGGTGAGTTCTGCATAATGATCTAGGAAATTTTGTTTGAATTCTGGCATAAAGTTTTAAAAAAAAGTAAGTTTAAATATCTTGTTGTTTAGCAACATTTAAATAATGGTATTTTCATAATTCTGTTATGGCAAAAGATAATAAGTTTAAAGTATTATTTTTAATTGCTGCTATTTATGATTTTCTATTAGGAGCTATATTCTTGTTTTTTTACAAACCGATTTATTCTATGTTTAATATTGTTTTGCCTGCTTATCCAATGTATCTGCAGATGTCAGCTGCATTTGTATTTGCTATGGGTTTTGGTTATTATTTTATTTATAAAAATCTTTATAGAAATATTGATTTAGTAAAATTAGGAATTGCTTACAAGATATTTTACAGTGCATGGGCTGGCTATTTCTTCTTTAAAGGTCTTGCACATGTAACCTTCTTTTATTTTGTTTTATTTGATTTGGTATTTTTAGTATTCTTTATAATGTTCTTGAAATATGCAAAGAAAGATGCAAGATACTTGAAGTGGAAGTAAGAAAGATTTAAATATCTCTTCTGATTGTGGTTTTTTATGAGAAATGTAACAAGAGTTGTTGGGACTAGTTTGTTAGTACTTACTTTAGGTTTAATTAGTTGTAATAAGGAAAAAATGATGGAACTTAGAGCTTCGCAATATATTCAAGAGGGGGAAGATAGTGAAGCCTTGAATACTTATTTTGAAGGTTTGGTTGATAGAGCTAGAGATTTAATTGATGCACATGGCGCAGCTTCAGATCCAATGAGCAAGGATTTCAGTCCTGCGAGAATTGATACTTTAAAAGAAAAAATGGAAGATTATGCAGTTCAGTTAAGGATTTATGTTGTAGGAAATCCCCCCCTGGAAGATAATCAGATTTCTAAGTTACAAGGATTGGCTTCAACTTTAGATCAATATTCTAGTGGTGAAAGAGAAAATATGGCAGACCGGTATCCTCTGCGTTCTGGAAATGATTAATTTTAAATACCGCCCCCCTTTCTAATTTTTATGAAATACAGCAATAGATTAAGACTTTTTGGAGTTACCTTACTAACTGCCACCATTCCTTTTTTATGGGGTTGTTCTCAAGCACCAATAAATCCCGATTATTTGACAGAAAGTCAAACTGAAGAAGTTAGAAGATTAGTTGAAGAAAATACTTCCTTAAAAGAAAATGTTGATGCTTGTGTAGGGGATAGGGATTTTTGGTTTGGTGCATATATAACACATTGGTATGAAAAATCTCAAGGGAATGTTGCCCTTGCTGAAGATGGAGTATCAACCCATATTTTAGAGGAACAATTGCAATTAGATCATGATTTAGGCATTCTTCTTTTAGGGGGTATTAATTTAAGTTATGATACAAGAAATATGGTCCGTGATGGAGTAATGGATTTAAGTTATTCTTTAGCTAAAATGCATAATCAAGCGGACACTTTGTTTTTTCATTATGATGAATTAAGAGATGGTAATCCTAGTGATGAGTTAAAATGATATGCGCGAGCCGGGAATCGAACCCGGGTCAGAACGTTGGCAACGTCCTAGTCTAACCGCTAACCTACTCACGCATACTAAGAAAAGAGAAATAGTTTATTTAAAAATCTTATTGTTTTTCTTCATACTCTTTTATTGCGTTTTGTAAGGCTTCAGTACATAAAGCTGCACAATGCATTTTTAGTTGAGGTAAACCACCAATCTCTTTAATTATATCTTCCCCTTTTAGCTTTTTAGCTTGCTCTAATGTTTTTCCTATAACTGATTCACATAATGCTTCTGAAGAAACAATTGCTGCTATGCAGCCATATGTTTTGAATTTGGCATCAACTATTTTTCCATCTTTTACTTTTATGAAAATTTTCATAGCATCTCCGCAAGGAGAATTCATTGTTTGTCCCATTGCATCTGCATCTTTCATTTCTCCAACATGCTTTTGATTATCAAACAATTTTTGTATTTTTTCGTTGTACATTTTATAGTTTTTGGTTTTGATATTTTCCCTTATATTCTGCTTTTCCCTCCATCCTTTCTAAGTTTAATTGGCAAATTCTTTCATTTGCATTTAATCTTATTGGAAATGGTGAATGGTTTTTAATTTCTAATACTTGTTTGTTGTTTATTCCTGGAGAGATAAACGAGGCGTTTATGTGGACCCCTAGCCCCAGTCTTGCGAATCTGCTTCTTCCTTGCAATCTTCCGCAAATGTTATTGGCAGTTTAATTTTTTCTTTTGTTATACCAAGAATGAATTGTCCTGGCTCTAAGATTACAAAATCTCTTTTTATTAATTTTGTATATTTTTTATAATCTGTTTTCTCTTTTATTGAAACTTGTTTTTTTCCATTTATAAAAATTCTGAATTGATTGTCTAGCGTTAAATCTATTGAAGCAGGACCCAATTGATTTTTTTTGAATGGGGTTATTTTTATTCTTTTGTTTTTTATTTCTTCTAATATTTTGCTTTTTGAGAGTATCATTTTGTTAAATATCTGTTAAAAGTAAGGTTTAAAAGGTTTTTGAATCACCCAATTCCATGGATTTAGAATATACAATAATAGACGAACAATACGAGGCGGGCATTATTATTAATCTTGGTTTAAAACAACCACCCCGGCCATCTGATTGTTTGTCAAGAAGCAATCCTGGAACTATCCCTGCTTATATAGCATTAAGGGGCATATTATACAAAAGAGGTTGGGCAAATCTTAAGGGGGAAATAGAAGCTCCTGGGTTAATTCTTAATAGACGTGTGCAATTTGATGGAGACTTAGGTAGTTGGGTTTTTGAGGTAACTCTTAGGCTTGATCCAACTAAAATACAATGAATTACTATGATGAAATATCTTCTGGCTATAATGAACTTCACAAAGAAGAGCAATTAAAGAAGATTAAGATTATTATTAAAGAATTAAACATAACTAATGAAATGGTTTTAGATGTTGGCTGTGGGACTGCTTTTTATTCTGATTTATTTAAAGATTATACTGGGATAGATAATAGTGAAGGAATGTTAGAAAAAGCTAATTCTAATGTTATTTTGGGAAATGCAGAAGAATTACCGTTTGAAGATGATTCTTTTGATATTGTTATTTCTGTTACTGCTTTACATAATGTTAAGGGTTTTAAAAAGGCTATAAAAGAAATGGAAAGGGTTTCTAAAGGAAAGATTGCTATTTCTGTTTTAAAGAAAAGTAAACATTTTGATGAAATTAAAAAAGAATTAAAAGATTATAAACAAATTGAGGAAGAAAAAGATATTATCTTTATTAATCAAACATAGAAAATACGCCTTTATTGTCATTGTCTTTTTTTGGTTCTTCTTTTTTATCTTCTAAAATAATTGTTCTTTCTTTTCGGGGTAATGGTTTATCAAATTCTTCTACTTCTTTGTTTGATTCTGATGCTAAATGAAGTAAATATTTTATTTGTTCATTTCTTGACATTGGTGAAAATTTTTTCTCTGGCTCCGCTACTTTTGATTTAAATATTGTTGTTTTTGCTCCATCTTTGATTATTGGTTTTACATCAAATGATTTTTCTTCTGTTTTAATTCCTTGAGTTTCAATATCTTTTAAAATTCTTGCTTTGAAATCCCTTATATCTTCATCTGTTGCTTTTCCAAATCTTATTTTAGACTTAAGTTTGGTCTTCATTTCTGTTTTTCTCTTTTCTCCAAGCCGTCTCTCTCTATCTTTAACTCTCTCTGTTTTCTTTATTCCTTTAAATTTGTAGTAAAAGAAAACTCCAAATATACCAACTATAACAATCAAAAATATCCATGATGAATTGGTCCTTGATGATCCTGAAGCTCTAACTGCGCTACCGGTTGTAGCTGTAAAAAAATCTCCAAAACGATTAATTGCGCTTCTTGCATCTGTAATTTCTATTCCATTTAATGTTTCTTCAGTGTTTAATATTCTTAAATCATAAATCCCAGATCTTGCTTCTTTGAAAAGTTCCACATTCATTGATTCTCCGGGTCTTAATTTTGTAATTTTTTTAACTATTGAGCTATAATCTCCGCTGTTTAGTTCAATTTCTAAATCTTCTGTATAATCTAGATTTCCTATATTTTTTATTTCAAGAACTTGATTTGTTAAAGTGATAAGTAAATCTTCAACCCCCTCCACTGTAAATTTTGTTTCTTGTGTAAATCCCTCTGATTTTGAAATAATTGTCCAATCTCCTGGGAGAGCGTATTCATCTAATTCAAACTCTATTTCTTCTCCAGTTTCAGCAATCTTTTCAGAATATATTTTCCCCTTTGGATTTTTTATTGTTATGTCTATTTTTTCTTCAATTGGATCTCCTGCCTGATCATACAAAAATGGAATTATTATGACCGTTTCTCCTGGCAAAAATGAAGTTATACTTAATGAATTTTCTAAGCTTGTTGGTTTTGGTATGATCTCTAGAGAAATTGTTTCGGAACCACGGTTTCCAAAATTATCTTGAACTTGTAACAATAATGTGTGTTCTCCAGATTTTATTTGTTCTGGAACTAAAATTTCATATTCAAATTTGTTTTTTGTGATATCCAGCATATATGTTTTTCCATAAAGTTCATATCTTGCTTCTGCTTCTTCAATGTCTCCGCCAAATGGTTTTTCTAATGTGCTTTTTATTGCAATTGTTTGACCTGGTTTGTATCGTTCTCTGTTTAATGTTGATGTCAATGTCAGTTCAGAATCAACTCTTAATGAATCTATGTTGTCGAAAGTTACTGTGTTTCCATATCCATCATTATACGTTACTGAAATGGTATATTTTCCCGCAGGCATTGGTTCATTATCTGGATTTAATGCTAGCATGGTTTCAACAGAAAATTTTCCATTTACTAAAGTAGAAGCAGCATTATATTCTGCATTTTCATTTTTGAAGTTTACAAGAACAAAACCTATTTCTATTGGTTGTTCATTGTCTGATAATTCTCCTGAAAAAATGAATGAATCTCCAAGTTCTATCTTTTCTTTATTGATATTAAACGTTCCTTCGATTGCTGCTTGAGCTCTAAATGGTATAAATAAAAACAAAAGTAATAATATCATCACCTTTTTCATACACTTGATAGTTGCTTACTCATATATAAAATTATTGTTTGATAATAAATTTAATCCTCTTGGCTGATTTATATATTAAGTTTTTTGTCGTTGCTATTGGTCCTCTCTTTTTCTAAATAATTGGATTCTATCCAAGGTTATATATGTTTCTCCAGCTTCAATCTTTATTCCTAATAACCCATCGATATCATTTAATCCCTGTCTTGTTTCTTGATCTACAGATAATGGATAAGCTTCGACAATTTCAAAAGCTGATGCATCTAATAAATCTGCAGGAGATAATCCAAACTTGAATTGAATTGTATCAAAATCAGAATAAGCCACAATCTTCCTGATTGAATCTGAACAGATCCTTTTTCTTTTTTCAGGAGTTTTTGGGTCTGTGCCATCTAAATTAGTTGAACTACAAACCACATAAAATTCATTACCTACTTTTTGATATCTGCCATATTGATTTGGTACAATGGGACTTATATGTATCATTTTTACTAAATTTCAGGATAAAACGCTCTTTTTAAAGGTTTTTATCAGATTTTGAGCGTTAAATTTAAATACTAAAAAGTAAAGTTAAATATGATGAAAGAAAAAGATAAAGAATTAGAATTAGAAAAGTTGAGACATACTTGTAGTCATGTTTTAGCTCATGCTGTTAGAAACTTGTTCCCAAAAGTTAAATTAGGTATGGGGCCGGCAATTGAAAATGGATTCTATTATGATTTCGATAAAAAAGAAGGATTTGACCAAGAAGAATTAAAAAATATTGAAAAAGAAATGAAGAGAATTATAAGGCGAAACCTTCCCTTGAAAAAAATTGAAGTTTCTAAAGAAAAAGCTAAAGAAATGTTAAAAGGGGAAAAATATAAATTAGAACTTTTAGAAGATTTGAAAGGAAAAATTACTTTTTATGAACAAGGAGATTTTAAAGATCTTTGCAAAGGCCCACATTTGGAAACAACTGGAGATATTATCGCTTTTAGTTTGTTAAAAACTTCTGGAGCTTATTGGAAGGGAGATTCTAAAAACAAAATGCTTCAAAGGATTTATGGGACTGCTTTTTTTAATAAAAATGAAATGGATGAATATGTACTTAGAATGGAAGAAGCAGAAAGAAGAGACCATAGAAAAATTGGGAAACAATTAGATTGGTTTAGTTTTCATGAAGAAGCACCAGGAAATGTTTTTTGGCACCCTAAGGGGAGTATAATCTATAATGAAGTTTTAAAATATTGGAGAGAAATACATGAAAGAGAAGATTATCAAGAAGTAAAAACCCCAATAATCTTGAATAAGAAATTATGGATGTCTAGTGGACATTGGGACAATTTTAAAGAAAATATGTATTTCACTAAAATTGATGATACTGATTTTGCAGTTAAACCAATGAACTGCCCAGGCGGGATGTTAATCTATAAATCGCGGTTGCACAGCTACAGAGAATTTCCAATGAGAATAGCAGAACTTGGAACTTGCCATAGGCATGAACTTTCAGGAACTTTACAAGGTTTGTTTAGAGTTAGAATGTTTACGCAGGATGATGCTCATATTTATTGTTTGCCTGATCAAGTTAAAGGTGAAATTAAGAAAATTATAAAACTGGTTTTAGAAATTTACAAAACTTTTGGTTTCCCTGAAGGGAAAATCGAATTAAGTACTATGCCAAAAAAACATATTGGTTCTTTAAAGGTTTGGAAAGAATCTGAAAAAATACTGACGGAAGTTTTGAAAGAAGAGAAAATTGATTATGAATTAAATCCAGGAGATGGTGCTTTTTATGGTCCTAAAATTGATTTCCATGTTAAAGATTGTTTAGGAAGAACCTGGCAATGTGGAACCATTCAATTAGACTTTTCAATGCCAGAAAATTTTGATTTGAAATATGAGGCTGCAGATGGTCAAAAACATAGACCAATAATGTTGCATAGAACTGTTTTAGGAAGTATTGAAAGATTTATTGGTGTATTAATTGAAAACTACGCTGGAAAATTACCTGTTTGGCTGAATCCTACTCAAGTTATTGTTTTGACTGTAACTGATAGAAGTAAACCTTTTGCAAAGAGGGTTGTTGGGGAGTTAAAGAAAAATGGAATAAGGGTTCATTTAGATGATAGGGCACAATCAGTTCCAAAGAAAGTTAGAGATTCACAATTGCATAAAGCAAATTATACTTTAACAATTGGGGACAAGGAAGTTGAAACTGAAACTCTTGCTATAAGGACGTTAGATGGAAATGTTAAATTTAATGTTAAATTAAGCAAATTTATTGATGAAATTTTAAAAGAAATAAAAGAAAGAAAAAACTATAGCAAGTGATTTTCTATGTTAGATAAATTAAAAGAAAAATTAAAGGAAATAAAAGAATTAGATAAGTTTAAAGATTGGAATGGAAAACATTTTGATGCTTATCTTTGTAGTATTTTTGTTGCTGATAAATTACAATTTGATTTTTATGATCCTGAAACTGATAGGATAACTAGTTTTAATGGTGAAGAAGTTATTGAAGAGCAAGAAATTCTTAGAAAAGAGAAAAAGAAATTAATTGAATTAAAATTAGATGATCTTAAAATTGATTTAGATAATGTTAAAGAAATTATTAAAAAATTAATAGATGAAAAATATAAGGGAGAAAGTTCAAATAAAGAAATTGTTTTTTTACAAAATTTTGAAGATAAAATTATTTGGAATGTAACTTATATTACAGATACTTTTAATATTTTAAATGTTAAAGTTGATGCTAAAACTGGAGAAACTCTTTTTGAAAAGATTGAATCTGCTTTAAATTGGAAAGTTAACTAAGGTCAATGTAAATTTCTCTGTCTGTTCCTTCTCCTGCTAAGGTTAAAAGTGGTACTGGAATAGCTGCTTCGTTTATTATTTCTTGAGAAATTGCATTTATTGCTGCGTTTATTGAACTGCTCATTGTTACGTTTATATAATCTTCTCCTACTTCAAAAATTCTGAATTCTGTTGGGTAATTCATAGTTGCTGTTGTTGTGAAATAATGTATTCCATTATATTCTTCATAGGTGTTTGCGTGGTTATGTCCGCTGATTACAACTATTGTTTTGTAATCATTTTTGTAGTTTTCTAGAATTGTTTCAATTTCATCTTCAGTGCATCTAAACCCATTAGAAGAAGTATTCATATACTCATCATTGCAATGCATTCCTATGTGATGAAATAAGAATAATTTTTTGTTTTGACCTTGATAAGTTGATAATGTTTCACTTAAAAAAGTTTCATTGTATCTGCTTTCAGATGTACCTTCGCTTATTTCTGAAAGGCCTACAAACAAGTTATTTCCCTTGACAAAATTCCAATTCATCATATCTGAACCAAATATGCTTTCATAAATTAGTTGACATATTGGATCGTCAATATTGTCGTGCCAATGTGCACCGATTAAATAATAATCTGAACCAACTGTTCCTAATCCATCTGCTATTGATTTAAATGCGTTAAAAGAAGTATTTTGGTTGCAATCTGGATTTGCTACATTATCTCCCGTGAAGATTGCAAAATCATAATCAATATTTTGTGCTTCTTGGATTGCATCTTGTAAAGCAATTGTTGGTGCTAAGGAAGTTCTGGATGTTGAATTTATCCATTGGCAGATTCCAGTTGAACATTCACTTACATAATCAGTTAAATAATTTTCGCAATCTGTTCTTCCGTCTCCCGGAACAGAATTTCCGCAAAGACCTGCAATAATTATGTGTGTATCCGTGATTTGTAAAAATGTTAAAGGTTGTTCTTCTATTTGTTGCTCCATATAAGTATAATAATCTTGTATTTCATTTTCTTGTAACTTTCTGTTCCACACTGCAACTTCATCTATTGCTCCATAGAAATAATTATAAGCAATTAATTTATTATATCCTATTGCAAAGGGATGTATTATTGGTTGAGATATGTAACCTACATAGGATTCTGAATCTTTTACTCCATTAACATAAAAAGTGATATTTGGTGCATCATAGATCATAATTAAATTGTGCCATTCGTCTTGGCTCCAAGAATTTTTATTTGTTGTTGTAGATGAGCCTGTAACCCCCATTCTAAGTGATCCTTGACTAATCCCAAAATATGTTGACCACCCGCCCGGTGTTCCACCTGTATTTTGTGAGACTAAACCCCTATTTTTTGATAGTGAAGAATTAATTGTTTCTGTTGGTTTAAACCAAAGTGAAACTGTAAAAGTTTCTGTTAAATTTAAACTCAAGTCATTTCCAAAACTTACGTAATTATTCACCCCATTAAAATTTAAAGCATTGTCAAAAGCCCCAACTATTTGAGTTGCTCCATTTATTGTTCCATCGTTATTATTAATTCCCCCTTCATCTTCTGCATTTGTGTCTAAACTCCAGTAAGAAATTAATCCTGATTGGGGTAATGGATTGTATGTTCCTTTTTGTTTTATTTCTCTAACAAATATTGCTGCTGGGGCTGTGGGGATTAAAATTTTTTCATTTACTAAAACTTTTGGGAATAATTCTATTCTTTCTATTTTTCCTATACAAGTTATATCAACATTAAACCATTTTGAAGAAAATTCTTCTAATCCATCAATAATATTTCCTGATTTAGTTTCTTGATTTGTTATAATTCTAATAACAAAGCTATTTATTGAGACTTCTGCTTTGTTTTCTATTAAAATTTCTAAACTATCACATCCTATTGAAGGATCAGATGCTTTTGCATCTAATATTTTTACATCGACTCCTATAAGTACCATTACTTCTTCTATTTCTTCTCCAGTTTGTTCTGTTTGAGAATTAAAAAATTGTCCGCCCCATCTAAAAACTAAGGCTGCTAATACTATTGTGAAACCAATTAATAGAACTGTTGCTATTAAAGGAGAAATGCCTCTTTTTTTCATAATAATAATTTAAGAAAATATGTTTATAAACTTTTCTAAGTGTTGTTCCTCTTAAGAAGGTTTATTTTAAAATTTTTGTTTTTGAGGTTTTTCCAGAAATTATTTTTACTTTTTGTTTAAGAAGCTTTGAAAAATATTTTTCTATTTCTATATTTGCCTTATTTTTTTCCGGTAATGCTTTTACTTCTACTTTGTATGCTTTTCTTTCTTTGTTGTAACCAATAATTTGTGTTTTTTTAGAATTTGTTTTTACAATTATTTTTATTGGTAGCTTTATTTCCATTGTTGTAAGGCTTCTTCTTCCATGAAATGTAATTTTCCTGGAATAATTAGGCATTGGGGGAATTTATCCCATTTTATTTTATTTAATTTTGACAATTTATCTACTTTTATAGTTTGATTTTTATTCCCTATTCTGGAACAAGCTATTGCTAATTGATCTTTAACATTGTTTTTTAATAAAAATTCAATTGCATTATTTATTGATAAGAATTTTTTTGTAATTGGATCTAAATCTAATAAAAATAAAGTATGTAACTCTTGTTTTTGGTTTTGATCTAAAACTTGTATTGGGGTTTTTGTTTCATGGAAGGGTATTGATGTTATTTTTCCATATTTGTAAACTTCTAAGCCTACAACCCCTATTGCGGAGGTAATTGAAGCATTATGTATAAATTCTATTTTTATTTTCTTTTCCCTGGCTCTTTGTAATAAATCTACATGTGTTGTTGCAGAGAAAATATCTCCTATTACTAAAAAAGCTACATTTGATTTTTTTGCTTTTTCAAGCATTTCATCTGCTTTTTTTTCTACTAAATCTCTATCTGCTACTGTTATTTTTTTCTTGTAAAGTTTTTCTAGTTTTTTAATTGAAGTTGGGAGTATTGATGTGTAATATTCTAAGTAAATATATTTGCATTTTTTTATTGCTTCTAGCCCTTTTAGGGTTATATCTTTTTCATCATTTAATCCAAGTCCAATAAAATATAATGTCATTTTTTGTTCACCTTGAAAATTAATGTGAATAATGCTCCTGATGTGAAAGCTAAAATGAAATTATTGGGTATTTTAACAAATAAAAGTAAAAAAGGAATTGCAAAGAAGACTAAGTCGAATAAAAGTGTTTTATATTTGTATTTTTTTGAGAATAATAAAGAACCATAAGGCAATCCAAATAGGAAAATTAAAATTACTGTAAATAAATTTAATGTTGAAAACAAAGCTAATCCAAAGTAGAAATATTCTTTTTTAAAGAAATATGCTACGATTAATCCAATTATGAAGAATATTATTGTTGATATGTAATTAGGTAATGCTAGATAGAATAGAAAAGTTACTAGGAAAATTAAAATTGTCCTTTTTAACCAAATAAAATATTTTTTTCCTTGTTTTAATTCTTCTTTTGTAAATCTAGCTAATAGTAAACCGACTACAATTCCCAAGAAGGTTATTATTATTTCTATTAACATAAGCCAAATAGAAATTTGGGAGTATAAAAGATTTTTTATTTATGTTTTTTATGCTTTCTTTTTTTATGTTTCTTTTTTCTTTTCTTTTTCTGTTCTTTTTCTTCTTCTTTTCTTCTTCTGTTGAAAAACAAAAATCCTGCGATAGCAATAACTAGTAGCATTAGTGAAAGTGTTAACTTCCATAATGGTGGTTCTGTAACTTCTGTTGTTGGTAATTCTGTTGTCGGTGCTTCAATTTCTGTTCTACATATACCGCTATCGCAGGCGGTGTTATTTGGGCACTCAAAAATATCAGACCATTCATAACATGGATCTTGGTCATAATTTCTACATACTACATATGTATTATCATCTATGCAAACTTTTTGGTCTTTTGCACATTCATCTCTACAGGGCAAAGAAGGTTCGCATGCTAATTCTGCTTCGGAATTATCTGTTGGGCTCATGCATCCTGGGTCATCTGGGAAGTCTGTGCATCCATCATTATCATTGTCTCTGCCATCATTACAATCTGGATAATTATATGAGTGGGTTATGTAGTCGTCGTCATCGTCATCTGGTGGAGTTGATTGACAATTTGATGCTGAACTACAATCTTGATCAGCACAATCTACTTCATTATCCCCGTCATTGTCTATTCCGTCATTACAATTTTCTTGGATTTGATCATAAATACATGCTAGTGGGCCACAAATATTAATTGTAAATGGATTTCCATCATCGCAATTAGAATCATTGAAATAGTGTGTTATATGACCTAACCCACTCCCTTCTTCAACGCAATCATCATCTGTACAATCTACTCCATCATCAAGTTGTGGCCCGGTGCCCACTTGGCATCCTGTAATTGGATCGCCTGTAATTGGGTCACAAGTTTCTTCCCCATTGCAATATAAATTATCATTACAATAACTATGAGCTGGATTATTTTCGCATTCTGAATTAACGTTACATATATCTTCTGTACAATCAAAACTATCATCACAATCATTCTGGTTTTCACATTCAACAACTGTTACACTTCCTGTTGAAGCATCTCCTTGTGTTTCTATTTCCAACATTACATAATCATTATAAATATAATCATAATACCATTCTCCTGGCGGGCTTAATCTTGGTGGATCTATTTCTTGGTCATCTATCTCTCTTAATTTAGGGGTTGCACAATCTGATGCTGAATCACATTGATCTTGGCCTTCTCCTGGAACTTCTGTGCAAACATTTTGTACGCATTCTGCATGTGTTATTCCGGCGGTAATTCCTTCATAATCCCAAGCTAAAAAAGTTACAATGTTGTTTGAAATATAGTCTTCTAAATTTTCGTAATAAAAGATATTTCCTGAGAAAGAAACTTCTGTTTGGGAGTTTGTTGAATATAATTCTACAAAATTACTCTCACTATAATCATAAATATATAGTTTTCCTTCATGTGGCAAACTAGATAGGGGATCCTTGAAATAACCCTCCCAAGTAAAATTAATCCTTTCTAAATTATTTGGTACTTCAAAGAAATATTTTAAGGCTCCATGTAAACAATCTTTTTTAGATGCAAATAAAGCAAAATCAGAGTTTTCACCATTGGGGTCTTGTAAATTAGAATAAGTTAAATTTTCCATGCAATCATAAGGATTGTCATATTGTATTTCACAAGAAAATCTATTTGGGGCAATTTCATCTGGGCCCTTGTTTTCGCAATCTGAAATCATTTCTACATCTAAATGCCATTGATCTGCCCAAGTTTCGTTTGTATCTTGATCAGAATGAAGTTCAAAAACTTCTCCCGGATAAGTAGAATCACATCCTGCAGAGTTACAGACTTGTGCATACCAAGTTAGATCTGCTTCTGCTGTTAATGTAATTGATCCTCCTGAGACAATATCTCCCTCAGCTAAACAATCAGTTTGATCATCGTAATCACAACTTGAGAAACTTGGTGAATCATCTATTAATAATTTACACGAAGCTCCACCATCATCAAATTCTGCTGTGAAAATTATGTTTTCTCCTACAATGTAGTTTAGCCCAATTGGGGGTTGTACAGTTATACTTGTTAAAGAAGGAAGTGGTGCTCCAGGTGGTGCTAATCTTGGTTCTTTAATAATAACTGGAAAAAATTTTAAAGAAAAAAATATACTAAAAGTTAGAAAAATCAAGATAAATACAGATATATAAATAGTCCAAACTTGCTTTCTGTCCAAATTAACACCTCTTTTTGGCCTTATTTCTTTTTCTTAGGCCACATAACAGCATAATAAAATAAACCTAAAAATAATACTGTTACGCTAATAATCGTGAATAAGTAATTTTGTCTTGTTTGGCTTAATAACTCTGGATTTGCTTGGCCTGGGGATAATTGAACCCCTTCAACTTTATCTGCTCCTTTTAATGCTACTGTATTAGCTACATTGAATAATGCTATAGTAACTAATAATAAAAATAGCATAGAAAAGAAGAAAGTCATTTTATCTTGTAGTTTCCATTCCATATTATTTATTTATTGGTTGCACTTATTTAAATAGGTTTTGTTTCGAAGCTCTGGTGCAACCCTATAATTTTTAAATAAAAAACCTCTAAGGTTTCTGTAAAGAAACCAAAGAGGTGAATCCAATGAATAATGAATATTCAGATTATTTAAAGTTTATTGATGATGCTTTAGAGCTTGCTAAAGCCC
>JAHJUI010000006.1 GCA_018829185.1 Nanobdellota archaeon
AACCTTACAACAGTTGTGTGAACAGGAACCCTATTCAAACCTAAGTGCATTCTTATATCTGAAGAAGCTCTTAGAATAGAAACGATTCCTCTTGTATTTGTTTTGAATTTCTGCATCAAAACATATATTGCAAACTTTTGATGATTGCAATATATTTTATTGCTATATTTGCTAAAGTACCTTGGAAGGCCTTTAGCAAGCTCTAAAGCATCATCAACAAACTTTAAATAGTCAGAATATTCATTATTCATTTGGTACACCTCTTTGGTTTCTTTACAGAAACCTTAGAGATTTTTTATTTAAAAATTATAGGGTTGCACCAGAGCTCATAACCAAAAGCTTAATATATTTCTTAGGTATTCTGTTTTGATGAGGGGATATAAGAATGAAACTTACTTTAGCAGAACCAAGATTTTTGAAAGATAGTGTGGGGATTATTTCTGATTTAGTTACAGATGTTAGAATTAAGATTGATAAAGACCAAATTCAAATTATTGCTATGGATCCGGCAAATGTTGCAATGGTAGTTTTTAGATTGTTGAGTAGTGCTTTTGTGGAATATAGTTTAGATCATGAGTTGAATATTGCTATTAATTTAGATCAATTTAGACAAATTTTGAAAAGAGCAAAACCAAGTGATACAATTGTTTTAGAATTAGATGAAGAAAAAAATAGATTAAAAATTTCTTTAACTGGAGATACAAATAGAAATTTTAATTTAGCGTTGATTGATTTGGAAGATAGAGAACAGAAGATTCCAGATTTGAAATTTCCAGTTAAAGTTCAAATGCCAACTTTTATTTTTGATGAAGCAATAGAAGATATGGATATAATTTCTGATTCTGTTAGTTTGTTAGCAGAAGATGGTAAGTTTATTGTAGAAGCTTCTGGAAATACTAGTGAAGGCAGAATAGAAATTAGTAATGATGAAGCAGTATCTATAATTGCAAATGAAAAAACAAAGGCAAAATATTCTTTAGAGTATTTGAAAAAAATAATTAAAGGTAGTAAATTAGCTGATAAAGTTAGTGTTGAGTTTGGACAAGATTATCCTTTGAAAATTGAGTATCGGGTAACTGATAAGTTGTTGTTATCTACTATTTTAGCGCCGAGAGTAGAGAATACTTAAACGAAACATTTATAAGTTTCTTTCCTTGTTTTACATTCATGAACAAAAGAGGTCAAGTTACTATATTTGTAATTCTAGGAATAGTCATATTATTTCTGATTTTTTTGGTTACAGTTTTTAAAGATACTTTATTAGAAAGTAAATTTGGGACCCAAACAAATGATGATTTAGTTAGTACACAAGTTGAATCAATAAGGGAACATGTTGAAGGATGCATTGAAGAACAAGGTTATGAAGTTATTTCTGCTTTGGGTAAACAAGGTGGAAGTTTGAATCCTGGCTTGAGTAAATATTGGTATGGAGATGATATTTCTTATTTATGTTATACTGAACAATATGGTCCTTGTTATAATATGGTTCCATTTTTAACGAGTCATATGGAAGATGAAATTACAGATTACGTTTCTGAAAATTTAATTAATTGTGTTAACTTTTCTAGTTGGGAAGCTAGAGGCTATGAGGTTTCAGCTGGCAGTTATAGAGTTGAAACAACAATTGGCGACGAGAATGTAATTATTTTAGTAGATTATCCAATTACAATTTCTAGGGGAGATTCTGTTTTAGAAGAGAATAGGTTTAGTAAGAATTTTGATGTTCCTTTAGGAAAATTAGCCAGAGTCGCTGATATGATTGTTAATAAAGAAATTAATAATCAATTGGGTCAAGTTTTTACAATACCGATTATTACCATATTTCATGGGGAAATTGAAATAAAGAGAGATACACATGGCCCCTATGATGAAGTTTATACTTTAGGTTTAAGGGATGATATATTTAGTATGGCTGGAGAAAAATACATATTCCAGTTTGCTGTTAGGGGGTGGGTAACTTGAGATTACTTAAAGAAAAAGCAACGTTCATGATTCTAGTTTTGATAGTTGGTTTTATTTCATTTTCATTTTCATTACAAGGAGTCTCTGCTGAGAATAGAGTTTGTTGTGAAAAAACTAAGGAAAATTCGGACTATAACGGTGCTAGTTGCATTTTTACGACACAAGATAATTGCGATCCTAGCGGAGCAATTGAGAATACCATTTGTGAAGATACTACAATGTGCAGTCCGGGGTGTTGTATCAAAGAGGATGAGTGTGTAGCAATGGTTCTTAAAGGAACTTGTTTAGCGATTGAGGGGGCAGTATGGAAAAATAGTGAAAATTGTGCTGCAGATGTTGTTCCTCAATGTCAAGAAGGTTGTTGTATGTTAAGTGCAACAAATGCAGTTTTTACAACGCAGGCTAAATGTAGAGATTTAGTTGAGCCTTATACTAATCTTAATTTACAAGAGGTTTTTGATGTTGATATTCAAACAGAAGTTCAATGTATTTTGAAAGCAAGAGGGCAAGAACAAGGATGTTGTTTGACTCCAGATAAATGTAGTTTTACTATAAGAGCAAATTGTCCAGAAGGAGTTGAGTTTAAACCAGATACAATTTGTAGTTATTCCCCTCTTGGATGTGAGTGTACTGAAAAAGCTAAAACAGGATGTAGGGATGGATTTGAAGAAGTTTATTGGTTTGATAGTTGTGGAAATCCAGAAAATATTTATGGTGCTATTTATAGAGGGGATGGAAAAGTTGTAAATAAAGAAGAAATTTGTATTGTTCCTGATTCTGATGAGAATAATAATGCTGGAAGTGTTAGTTGTGGAAACTGTGATTATTCTTATAGTAGTATATGTGTTGAAGCAGATGATAATTTTTTAAGTGCTGTTAAAAATAGTAATTTACCGGAAAATGTAAAACCTAAATTATTGGCTGTGTGTTCTGATTTGAAATGTTATCATACTGAGGAAAATCCAAATATGGCTTGGATGGATGGCCGGACAAGGGAAAATGGAGAAAGTTGGTGCGAATATGAAGGGGCTGTTGGAAATGGATTAGATTTGGTTGGGAGCAGGCATATATTACATCAATGTATTAATGGTAAAGAAATTGTAACTGCTTGTCAAGAGAAAAGAAAAGAAATTTGTGTTCAAGGGGAAATTCCAGCTGAATTTCCTGAAATAGGGGGACAAACTTCTGCCATTTGTAAACCTAACTTTTGGGCTTCTTGTTTAACTGCTAATGATCAGAGTGGAAATTGTAATTTAGATGAATACAGGGTGGATGGTAGTGATTTAACTTTATGTGGTGCAGAATGCGATGTTTTTTTGGAAAATGATGAGGATAAATCTAGTGATATATATCATTTTGGTTATCCTAATGGAAATGTTAATTACCTTAAGGTGCCAGGGATTGATTCTGAATTTAGAGAAGATAGGAAAGATGATTGGATTGCTTGTTGTGAAAAGCAGTTATGTAGAAAAGAAGCTTGCGGTTCAGATTTGATTAATACTGGTTGTTATTGGAATAGTTTTTTAGCAAGTTGTTTACCTGCTACACCAATTGGAGGATTTGGAGTTGACGATACTTCTTTGGGGCTTTCTTCTAAAGAAATTTGTGATATAGGAGATATTTCTTGTAGTGAAGTTTGGGTTAAAACCGGGTATGGAAGTCCTTGGAAGTGTGTTGAGAATTGTGGGTGTCATGATAAAATTTATGGTACACAAGCAAGTAATTTTTGTAGAAGTTTAGGAGATTGTGGGGCTTATTATAATGTTGTTGGATCCCCTTCCTCTGAAAAATCTTTTAAGGTTACAGATGATGCTCCAAAGAAAAGAAAATCTGGTTTTTGGGGTGAGACAGAAACATTTGGAATTCCTTATTCTGGAATGGGATATGATTTAATTTCTTTTACAACCCTTAAAAATGTTGATAAACCTTTGAATGGGAGTATATTATTATTAACAAACATCATGGAAATTTATGGAGCTAGTATTGATCCAAATTCAGATATGTTTGATTCTCCAGATATATGGATGGAAAATATAGGCTGGATTGCAACTGGTGTAATTGGGATTGCAGCTGTGGCGGGCGTATGGGGGCATCAATTAGCAGCCCGTATTATTTTTGGTACGGGACTAGGCGCTATGACTGGTGGATCTCTTGGAGCGGTGGGATTTGATCTTGGACGGGCACTTGTACCGAAAGCAATTTTGGCAAATACCATGGTGATTTTAAATACTATTGCTTGGGTAGTTGGGGCAATAATTCTTTTAATTACTTTGGTGAAATGGATATTATCTCTAGGATATGAAGATGCGAAGATTACATATAATTTTAATTGCAATCCGTGGGTTCCCCCCTTGGGGGGAGGAGATTGTGAGCAATGTGATGATTTTGAATTTTGTGATGAATATAAATGTAAGAGTTTAGGGGCACATTGTGAATTAAAAAATATTGGAAGTGCTGGTTTAGAAACTTGCGTTGGATTGGAGAATGATATGATTCCTCCAATAATTAATCCACATGTAATTGCACCAATTACTGAAAATGATATTATTAAAACCCCTATAAGTCAAGGATTAAATGGGGGCTATGAGTTTAAACAAACTTTTGATTCTTTTTCAGAAGTGGAGATAGGAATTGATACATGGGACGAGGAACCAGGTGGAAGTTTGAGCCCTGAACCGGCAATTTGCAAGATTAGTAGTAAGCCTACTTTGTCTTATGATGAAATGCTTTATTATTTTGATGGAATTGGGGAAGATGGGGCAGCATTTATCAAAAGAGAACATATAATGACAATTCCTTATTTAGCTAATGGGCTTGAATTAGATCCAGATGAAGATAGGATTGTTTTAGAAGGTGGAAAAACAAATACATTCTATGTGAAATGTATAAATACAAATGGTATAGCAAACATAAAAGATTATTTTATAAAAATAAAAGTAAATAATGAACCAGATGGAACTGCGCCAGTTATTGAGGAATATAGTTTAAGAAATGGAGCTATTTTACCTTCTGGAATAAATTCAACTACTTTAATTTTATATACAGATGAATTAACAAATGGTCCTGGCAACTTGACCCATGTAGGGGGATGTAGGTGGAGCAATGAACCAACTACAAGTTATACCAATATGGTTAACGATTTTGTTTGTTCAGAAGATAGGGTAGACGGGGAACATTATTCTTGTGGGGGGATTTTAAGTGGGTTACAAAATGATGCAGATAATATATTTTACTTTAAATGTAGAGATGTGGCTGGAAATATTAATCAACATCCACAACCATTAAATGGATTCCATTTATATCTTAGCGAAGGATTGGATATAACTGCTTATAGTCCATTAAATCAACCACCAGTATATGCTAATGGTGCTACTTTAGAAGTGCAGACTTCTGGAGGAGCTAATGGAGATGGAACAGCTACTTGTTATTATAGTTTAAGTAGGTTCTTTGATATCAACAGCATAGAGTTTGAAAATACTGGGGGGAGTATACATGCACAAGAGTTTGCAACTTTAGCTTCAGGAGAACATACTTATTATGCATGGTGCGAAGATTCTGCAGGTAATGGTGCTACTCAAGAGATTACATTTACTTTATTGAGAGATGAAGATTCACCTGAGTTAGATAGAATTTATGTTGATGGTACAAGATTATACATACAATTGAATGAGGCTGCAGAAT
The DNA here is from genome assembly GCA_018829185.1 of Nanobdellota archaeon. Classification (GTDB taxonomy): domain Archaea; phylum Nanobdellota; class Nanobdellia; order SCGC-AAA011-G17; family PNOQ01; genus JAHJUI01. The sequence continues at coordinate 5,644 of JAHJUI010000006.1, forward strand.
GTGAATATTCCTTAGACGGTCCATTTTCTTTTGGAGTTGAAGGAAATTCTCAAATGGAACCAAGCGGAGAATTAACTCACTTCTGTCAATTAGCTGAGAATGGAGTTTATAACATTGTTTGCCAAGATAGTTGGGAGAACCAAGTTTCTTTTGTAGTATACCCATAAAATGAAGAAAGGACAAATAGCAGGACAACCAATTATTTTTATTTTTATTACAATAGTTATTGTTATTTTATTATTTTTTGGTATTAAGGTTATATTGAATTCTAGAGATTTAGCGAATAATGTGAATATAGAAACTTTTTTCTTAGATATAGAAGAGCAGATTCAAGAAACATATAACTTAGATTTTGGAAGTAGAGTTTCTTTGAAAAAAATTAGTGTTCCGAGTTCATTAAAAGAAATTTGCTTTATGAATTTAGATGGAACCTTAACAGGAGTTACTGATGATAAGGAATTGAAATTGAATGCTGCTAAAACGAATGGAAATAATGTAATAATTATTCCAAGTGAAGGAGTTTATAAAAATAAGAAAGCAGAAAATTTTAGAGTCTCTATTAATCCACTTTGTGAAAATTTAAATGATGGAGAATTAGATTTAGTTTTAGAGAGTATGGGAAGTTATGTTGAAGTAAAGAAAGTTTAAACACAAGTTTTAAATACTTTATTATCTAATTTTACTATTATGAAAACCTTTACTGCTTTTATCCAAAAAGAAGAGGAAATGTATATAGCTAATTGTCCTGAAGTTGGTACAACTAGTCAAGGAAATACAATAGAAGAAGCTTTAGATAATCTAAAAGAAGCTACAGAACTTTATTTAGATGAGTTTCCTTTAAAGAAAAGGTTTCATCCCCTTTTGACAACTTTTGAGGTTGCTGAAGGTGTTAAAGCTTAAAAAAATTTCTGGAAAAAATTGTGTGAAAATCCTTTGTAATAAATTTGATTTTGAAGTAATAAGACAAAAAGGAAGTCATATAATTTTAAAACAAAAATCTGATAATTCAATCGGAACGGTAGTTCCGAACCATAAAGAGCTTAAAATAGGAACATTGAAGGGGATATTAAAATTGGCAAAGATTGAAGAAGAGGAATTTGTTAAATGTCTTTAAAACTAGAAGAAGTTAAAAAAGAATATATTGACAAAGTTTTGGAAATTGTTAAAAATCATAAGAAAAAATATAATTATAGAAAGATGAGTTTAGGAGAGTTAGATAAATTTTGTGGTGTTTAAAATTATAAGTAAAGAAAGTTATTTAAAGTAAGAATTCTAAATTTAATTTATGAAAAAAAGAGGTCAGGGTTATCAACTTAATTGGGTATTTGTTGTTTTTGCGGGGGTAATTATATTATCTTTTTTTATTTTCTTTGGAGTCAGATATATGGGTTTGAAATCACACCAAGAAAATGCAGAAATAGCTAATGCAATAAATGATTTGGTTTATGGTTTATCTTCTGCCACTCAATATAATAGCATAGAGATGCCCTGGGAGTTTACTTTAAGGAGAACAAGCTGTGATAAGTTTAAAATTAATGAAGATTTTGAAAAAAGTTTTGGAGATAAAATTGTTTTTTGGCCAGATGAAATAGAAAGTAAAGAATTATTAGTTTGGACAAAAGATTTTAATAAACCATTTTTTGTAGCTAATTTGATTTATTTAATTGATCCAAATAAAGATTATTATATCGTCGGTAATACTAATATTGATGTTCCTTTTGATAATATTCATCAAGTTCCTGTTTATAATGGAGAAGGAATTATTATTTATGTGCAAGGAGATTCAATTAAATTTCAAGATGGAGAACAAGTTGTTAATTTAGGAGATGAAATTGTTTTAGCTGCTTTGTTTAGTGAAAATTTCTATAATTATAATTGTGCTTTTACTAAGTTAATGGAGAAACACGAAATTGTGAAGAGGGTTTATTATCAAAAAACATTTGAGTTACAAGGGAGTTGTGATTATAGTTTGATTAAACAAATATTAACAAGGAATGTTGTTGTAGATACAATGGAGACTTTTAGTTCTAATTTAGATAGTGCTAATTATGATTTGTGGCAACAAGGTTGTGAGGTAGTATTTTGAAAAGAGGGCAATTGCAAATACAGGAAAGCATAATTGTTATATTTATTATTATAGTCTTATTTTTAATGGGATTTATTTTATTTTATAGATTTACTGTTTTAGATATTCAAAATCAAATTGATAAACACGATACTTTTGAGTTTAGACAATTAATTAATGTTATCCCCAATATGGCTGAATTAAAATGTAGTGAATTAGGAGTTAATGATGATTGCATTGATATCTTGAAATTGCAAGGTTATATTCGGTTAGGTGTTGCAGATTTTGAAGATAAGAAAATTATTTTACAAAATTTACAAACTTTAGAGGCGTGGGAACTTTATGATGATGAACCTAGGAGATATGATTCTGTTTTGAGGATATCTAGTCCAGTAAGTTTATTTTACCCCCTTGAAGAGAAACATTATTATGGGGTTTTAATAATTGAGTGGTATAAATAGTTTCTATTTGTAATAGAAGCTTCTTTCTATTGTTAATAGAAATCCCAACTTGTTTATTAAAAATGAGTACTTTTTGAAAACTTGATGTTACACTAAAACGTAACATTTATATAGTAGATGTTACACTAAAACGTAACATAAAATGATTGAAATTTTAAAAGATTGGAATCCCTGGTGGGAAAAAAAGGAATTAATTAAAGAGTTAGAGGGTACAAATAGATCACAATATAGTGATTTGATTGATTCAATAGAAATAAAAGAAATTACAATAATTACTGGCGTGCGAAGATCTGGAAAAAGTACATTAATGTATCAAATGATTGATAATTTGCTTAAAAAAGGAATAAAACCAAAACAAATTTTGTTTGTAAATTTAGAAGATAAAAAATTAATAAAATTAAGTTTAGATGAAATTTATAATGACTATAGGAAAAATTTAAATCCTGATAAAAAAGCATACATATTCTTCGATGAGATTCATAAAAAAAATGATTGGGAATTCTGGATAAGAAAAAAATATGACTTAAAAACCGAGGATAAGTTTGTTATTTCTGGATCTTGTTCTTATTTATTAAAAAAAGAATATTCTAATTTATTAACAGGTCGAAACTTAACTTTTGAAGTGTTCCCCCTTTCATTTAAAGAATATCTTTTATTTAATAATATTTCACTAAAAAAAGAAAATTTAAAGAAAAAAATTGTTTTAGAAAAAACAAAATATTTAATTTTGAAACATCTTAAAGATTATTTAAAGTTAGGCGGATTTCCAGAAGTTTTTTTTAAAACAAAACGATATAAAACAAAAATATTAGAACAATATTTTGATGATATTTTATATAAGGATATTATTGATAGATATAACTTAAACAGTCAAAAAGCAAAAGATTTGGCATTATTTTTAATATCCAATTTTACAGGATTAATTTCACTAAGAAATTTGAGAAATTCTTTAGGTATATCTTATGATACAATTAAAGATTATTTATCTCATTTCAAAGAGGCATTTCTTTTTTTTACATTAGATTATTTTTCGTACTCATATAAAGAACAGAAAATACTTGCTTCTAAAGTTTATTGTATAGATAATGGTTTACGGAATGCAATTTCTTTTAAATTTTCTAAAGATGAAGGTAACTTAGTAGAAAATTTAGTTTTTGTTGAGTTAAAAAGACTGGGGGAAGATGTTTTTTATTGGAAAGGCAAGAAAGAAGTTGATTTTGTTGTGAAGGAGAAAGATCAAGGTTTGATAGCAATAAATGTTTCTTATACAGATGATATTGATGAACGTGAAATAAAAGGGTTATTAGAGTTTAAGAAAAAGTTTAAAAAAACAAAGAAAATGGCATTATTAACTAAAGATTTAGAGAAAAAAGAAAAAGGCATTTATTTTATTCCTTTATGGAAATGGTTGTTAGAATGAAAAAAGGGCAAATTGAAATGGTGGGACTTTTAGTTATTGTTGTTTTAATAGTTATAATTGCTTTGTTTGCTTTTGGATATATGTTAAGGAAGGGACCAAGCGGGGTAAATGAATTTAATAGTATTAAAGCTAATAATTTAATGAATGCTTTGACAAAAACTAGTGTTTGTGAACCTGGCGAAATCATGGAAGATATTATGGTTGCATGTTGCGAAAATAGAGATATGTGTAGGTATGCTTTAGGTGGGGAAGTTTGTTGTTTACCAATTAATATAGCATTGAAGGTAGATTTTACTGCAATAGAAAATACTGGTGCAGGGGATATGGCTCCTGTAATTTTTGTTGGGCCTGATAGGGAAGAATATGAAGAAGGGGAATGGATACCTTTAGTAGATCCTACTGGTGAAATGATTGTCGACGGAGGGATGGTTAAAGATGTTCCGGGACTTGCTTTTGAAAGGGGGAACGGATGGATAAGAATACATTTACATGGGCATTATAGTGGTTCAGCTGGATGGGAAAAAGCTTATGGAAGATTGACTTTTAGATCTACAACTTTTACTGAATTTATCGACGATAAAGCAGGAGGAAAAGTAGAAAATCAAGGGGACGGGATTTGGGCAGATGATTATAATCAAGACGAAGTTGTTTATACCTTGGGTAGCAATGTTGCTAGTTTTTACTTGACTGTGGACCCACATGATGATGGTTTTTATTTGAAATATGAATGTGATAACAATATTGAATGTGGGCCTGTTGGAAATACAGAACCTGCTTGTGATTATTTGAATAGTTTTGTTTCAAATATAGTTGATGCCAGCGTCGATGAAAACCTATATTTTGAGTTAGAAAATGATGGGGTTTCTTGTTATTCTTATGGTAGTTGTTTAGAAGGAGTTAGTTCAAGTACAGTATTTATTAGATCTGGAAATAATATTTACAACTCTAGAGTGATGCTTTGTTAAATAGTTGTTTTTTGTTTTAGCTGAAATGGGTTTTAAGGGCTTAAGACCTTGGATTTCGGCGTTTTAAGTGTTTTTTATATAGTAAAGTAGATAAATGTTTATAAAGCGCCTGAATTCATTTAGATGTAACACCGAAGATAGAACGAGATTTAGAGTTTGTTCTATACTTTGGACTACACACGGAGGTGTAATAAAATATGAAATTTTTGAAAAAAGCAGCAGCTGTTGGTATGAGCGTAGCAATGCTTGGAATGACAGCAGCAGGCGCTTTAGCAGCTGATTTGGCAGACTATCCTGGGCCATTTATTGCAAACGATGCATTTGTAAGCACTGCATTGGTTATAGGTAGTACAGACGATTCAGCAGCAAGAAGTGACATTAATACTTACTTAGGTGGCCAAGCTACTGCAGTAAGTGGAGACATATCAGTTTCTGGTGGAAAAACCGAATCTTGGGCATTAGAAATACCATTTAACGATGCTTCTGCATTTGGTGGAGGAATTACAGATACACATATAAGTACTTTAATTGACTCTTCAATTGCTTGGGGTGATGAAAGTTATGATGTAGCAGAAATAATTAACTTTACGTCAACTATGAAAGTAATGGTAAGTGGTAATGGTACTTCATATAAAAACTTTGGTGCAGATCCTTACATGGTTGCTCCGGGTACAGGAATCATTAACTATTATTATTGGTTTGATGAAGTCCTTAATGAAACAACTCCTACAGACCATAATATATCTAGTTCTGAACCAGTATCCATAACCTTTTTAGGAAAGGATATAGAAATTACAGATACAGGAGCAAACGCAGTAACTCTTAATATGGCTAATAAATATGGTACCTCAGAAGGGGGGAGTGTAACTGTTGAAGGATATACTGTTGAAGTTGGAAGTATTTTTGGATCTAGCGTGGAAGTAACTTATGCTGGAGATACCCAATTAATATCTAAAGGTTCAACTCATGACTTTGGGCCAATAAGTGTTAAGATGGATGATATTGGACAAAACACATACAATCCAGAATTAAGTAAGGCAATAATCTATGTAGGTAAGAAAATTAGTGATACGGTTAGCGATGGAGAAACTTTTGAATTATTCACTGATTATACACCTGATGGGGATGCCCCATGGAAATGGTTTGTTAGATCTACAAACGATGATTCATTAACTGCTTTGGGTATAACTAATAGATTAAATATAGATGACATCGACGATGATGATGTAGATATGGACCCAGTTACTGTTGGCGGTTCTATTGCATTACCAAATAACTTTGCAGCCATTCAATTAACTGAAATAGAAAATGATGTGTATGATACAATTACTATTACCCCATCTGACAACATTGATACAAATGGAAGCGACTCTGATAATACGGGTCTTATTTGGAAATGTGACACCGGAGAACACTTACAAGTTGGTGGAGTAGACACAGACACTATTTATTTGTTAGAAGGTACACAGGCTGCAGGTACAATTGGTTGTGTTAATATGACTGCTGTTGACATTTGGTATGAAGACAACAATGGTATTGTAACAAATTCAACTGCAACATCATTTAAGATATTAAATGATGATACAGATATGACTGTTACTTGGAATAATGGTGCTGTTACTGCAAATGTTGATGATGGATACATAAATATAGCACCAGATTCATCTGGAACAGACACAGCTATTAGATTAGGTAACTTCACAAATGCAACTTGTTTTGAACACTTTGGTTCAACTGAGAAATTTGAGACAACTTTCTTTGAGATTAATTATACTGCTGCAGGTGGATCAATTGGCGGTAGAGATTATGACGTGAGAACTCCTTATGGTGTAATCATAGTTGATCCAGAGAATAATTTGGACAGCGATAAAGTTGTATTAAAAGTACCAAATGATTTACAAAAAGCTAAGGTAACAGTAAGTACTTCTGTAACAAGTGAAGGATCTGGTACTGAAGCAGCATTAATGACTGATGACGAAGTTGGAACAGCATCTGATTACAACTTGATTTTGGTTGGTGGACCTTGCGTAAATAGCCTAACAGCACAATTCTTAGGATTGTCTGCAGGTTCTTGTGGAGCAGCATCTACTTTTTCAGCAGATACAGCTTACTTGAAGCTAAAGGACAATGGCGATAAGGTAGCATTAATCGTAGCAGGTTGGGAAGCAGCTGACACAAAGAGAGCAGCTAAAGTTGTAGCAAACCCAGATAGCTTTACACTATCCGGAACTAATATGACTGTAACTGGAACCTCTTTAGAAGTTAGTGGAATCACAGTTGTTTAAAAACTTTAAACTTTTTTTCTTTTTTTTCTTTTGATTTTTTAATCGTTAAGTTTTTATACTTCTATTTTTGATATTTTTCTATGAAAAAGAAGGACAATAACAAAAAGAAAGTTTTCCTGGGTATTTTTATTGTAGTTATTATGGTAAGTAGCATTTTGGGATATACTTTTAAAGAAGATGAGGAAGATTCTGGAATTGTTTTTAATGGTGTACAATTTTATCAAAATCAAGATAAATGGGTTGCTTATGTAGGAAACGGTTATTTTGCTTTTGATTATTTACCTAATGAAGTAGAAGAAATACAATATGAAACATTTCAAATAATTTCTAATAAGGTTTATTTGGCTTATGTTCCAACTGAAAAAAATGTTAATTTTGATTATGGATTAAGTAAAGTTTATTCTACCTTGAATAGTTTTGGCATTAAGTCTGTTTTGGCTTGTAGTGAAGAGGAAAACTGTCCAGACATACCTTTGGTAGATTGTAGTAATGAATTTCAAGTAGTTTCCTTTATTGAATCAGAGGATAATAAAATTTATAAAGAAGATAATTGTATTATTTTGGAATGCACTAGCGATGAGATTAGCAAATGTGCAGATACATTCAATTATGTTTTATTGGGGGTAATATAAAATGAAAAAAAATGTGATAAGAAATGTAATAATTATAGTTTTGATAGGTTGTATTTTATTTATAGGTGGTTATTATTTTACAGGAAGGGTTGTACAAGAAATAGAATTAGAAGAATTTGTTTATAATGGTTTTAATTTTACCATTGATGATACTAAAGACATGACTTTTTATATTTTACAATATTATGTTAGGAGTGGAATGGAAATGGTACCTGGAACACCAATACCTTTTAGAAGCGATCCAAGAGTGATTGATTCAATTCCTTGTGATATAACTAGGCAAGATATTTTGAATAACAAATTGGTAACATTTTATTTTACTCAAGATCCAGAGTTGGAAATAAAAACTAGGAAAAAGTCAATAGTTGCTACTGAAACAATTACAAGAGTTTTAGACGCGACAAAGAGCCCGTTTTTATTTCCAATTGATGTAGAATATGCTTATACTAGTGAAAAAGCAGAAAGTCCATTACCAGTTGTTACTTGTGAAGATGCAAACAATTTAGTTAAAGTTATTACATTAAGGGAAGCAGAAAAAACTGCAATTATAACTGAAGGAAATTGTATTTATGTGCAAGGAGTTAATGGTGATGAAATGATTAAAGCAGCAGAGAGATTTGTTTATTCTGCAATGGGTGTTATGTGATGAGCCATTATTACTCTGAAGAGCAAGATTCAGAGTTTAAAGTAATAAAGATAAAAGATAATATTCGGAGCTTTGATTTAGAATTTTTTTCAGCTCCGGGTGTTTTTTCTAAGAAGAAGATAGATTTCGGAACTAAATTATTAGCTGAAAATATGGTTGTTTCTAAAGGAGATTTTGTTCTTGATATGGGTGCAGGATATGGCGTAATTGGGATTGTGGCTGCTAAAATTGGTTCTAAGGTTATTTTAAGGGAAATTAATAAAAGGGCCTGTAAATTGATGGAAATGAATCTCGAGTTAAATAATGTTAAAGCTGAAATTGATCAGGGAAATCTTTATGATGGATTAAAAGAAAAGTTTAACGTTATTGTTTCTAATGTTCCACAAACTGCAGGAAAGAAAATTTGTTTTGAGATTATAGAAAAATCTAAAGGATTTCTTAAGAAAAAAGGAACTTTGCAGATTGTTGCTAGACATAATAAAGGTGGAAAAGTTTTAAGTGAAAAAATGGAAGAAGTTTTTGGTAATGTAAGACATATTGTTAAAAAGAGGGGGTATAGGGTTTATGCTTCTATTTTTAACTGAAGCGTTAAATTTATAAAGACTGAAATATTAATTCATATAACTTAATAATTAAATTAAAAGGGAGAGGTGATTTAAAAAAATGAGGTGGAATAAACATTTATTTGTGTATTTATTAATAATGTGTATTTCTGTTTATTTTGTTTTTGCAGTCATAGATACAGTTACATTGAATACACCAGCAAATAATACTTTTGATATAGATGGGAATATAACTTTTAATTGTACAGCGGCTTTTGCAGCATCCCCACTTGTAAATTTGAGTAATATAACTTTATACGGGAATTGGTCTGGTGGCTGGCATGCTAATTTAACAAACATAACAGTAGATGGTGCATTAAATAGGACAACTTTTGTAATAACATCTAGCATTCCTGATGGAAGTTATTTATGGAATTGTTTAGCTACAGACAACAGTATTGCAACTAATTGGAGTAGTACGGGTAACTTTACAATAAAAGTAGATTCAACATCACCTGTGACGACTTCAACATCTCCTGCTAACTCAGCAGAAGATAGTGATGGAACTGTTGAATTTGTTTATACCGTAACAGATGCTACTGGAGAGATTGATAATTGTAGTTTATGGCTTGATGGTGCTCTTAACATGACAAACCTTACTATAACAGAAAGCACGTCTCAAAATTTTACAGTAACTAATGTGGTTGAAGAAGATGTTATGTCTTGGTTTGTAAGTTGCAGAGATAATTCAAGTCATGTTGGAAACTCTACAACCATTTATTTAGATACAAAACCAACAACTTATACCCCTACTCCAGAATCCCCTGGTGGTAGTTATAATGGACAAACTTACTCTGAAGGGCAATTAGAAGGTATGGATTTAACATTGAGTGGATTGAGAGCTAAAGATAATATTGGATTTACTTTTAGTGGAGAAAATCACAACGCTAAAATAACAACTGTTGCTGCTAATTACGTAATGGTTGAAGTTTCTTCAGATACTATTACAGCTCAAATTGATGTTGGAGAAGAAGAACTATTTGATATTGACGGGGATGGGATAAACGACTTGAGTATGACTTTGAATAGTATATTGAACAATAAAGCAGATATAACTTTGAAACAATATAGTTCTGAACCAATAGATACAACTATTTGTACTGAGAGGTGGAGTTGTGGCGAATGGAGTGCTTGTGTTGATGGAGAAAAGACAAGGGATTGTAGTGAAATGAATGGCTGTAGTACTCAAAATAATAAACCTAGTGAAACAGAGTCTTGTGATGTTGCGGTAGATTCAACCGTTGATGCGGGTGAAGAAGGTGCAGGTGGGGGCAGTTATGTTTGGGTGTGGATAATAGTTGTAGTAGCTATAGCAATTGTACTTTACTTTGTTTTAACAAACAAGAAGAAGAAATAAAACTTTTTCTTTTTTTCTTTTTTAAATATTAAGGTTTTAACTAAGAAAAAGAAGATATATGGTTTATTTATCACAAGCTTTATAATTTTTTATTTGATACATAATTTAATTATTTGTAACAATCTGATGTAGTTTTCTTTACTCCATTTTCTAGGAATCTCCATCCTTTCAATAACATAAATTTAAACCAATATCCGGATAAAATGGAGGTGATTATTGCTACCATTACTAGGGTTACAAAGAAAGTTTCGTTTATGATGCCCATATCAAATGCAATTGTAGCAAGAATGATTCCGGGCCCACCCCTTGTGTTCATCGCAACAGCAAAATTAAAGCTAGTGAGCCAATCTTTTTTAGTTAGTTTGGTGGCAATTAATGTCCCGATAGTTTCAAATATGGTAGTGAATAACAAGAAACCTAAAAAGAATAATACGTTAAAGTTATGTATTAGATCTAATTTCAAACCAACAACCGCAAAGTAAATTGGTATAAAGAAGGCCAAAGAAATTTCTTTTATATGTGTTTTAACAACACCAAATTTTTCATTAGGCATAGTTCCAATTACAATTCCGGCTAGAAATGCTCCGAAAACAATATTAACATTTAAGATGCTTGCTATTGCTACAAAGAAGAAACATATAAATAAAGTGTAGCCTGTAACAGAAGATTTGATTAAGAGGTTAAGACGTAAATTGTTGCTGAATTTAAGTAACTTTGGCATGATAATTAGGGATGCTCCAAAGAAAACAAGTGTAATCAATATAGTTGAAACAATTCCAGATATAGATAATGCTTCTGCACTTACAATTCCTGTTGCAATAGCTAAAGCAACCCATAATATCACATCTTGTATTGTGGCAGTAGTTAAAATAATTTTTGCAAAGCGTGTGTTGATTACTTTTAAATCAATAAAAATTCTTGATATAACTGGGATGGATGTTACAGCTACAGCTATTGCAATAACAATTTTTAATGCGGGCATGCTATTTTTTACACCCAAAAATGGAGAAAAATCATAAAAAGTTGGGGCCACCCATCCTGCAATAAATGGGATTATTGTCGCTCCTATGAGGATGGCAAATATAGTTTTTTTATCCTCTTTACTAAATGATTTTTGTATACTAAAACCGGATATAAACATTAATAATACTAAACCAAACCAATAAATGATGGATATTAATTTTCCTTCTGCTTCAAATGCATTAAAAATCCAGGTAAATATGTTGGGTGCAAAAAATCCTAAAATTGTCGGACCTAAAACTAATCCACCAACAATTTCTCCAACTACTCTTGGTAATTTAAATCTTTGGAAGAGGTAACCAAATCCATGTGCTGAAATGAGAAGCAATGCTATTGCAAAAAAGAATCTGGTTATTTCTAAGTTATTCAATGTGATTAGATTAGCAACATCCATACAAAGATTAATTGAAATGATTCCTTTAAATAGATTATGAAAAATAAATTAGTTTTCTTAAGATTTGTTGTATTTAAATACATTTTACAGTTAAATTTAAATACCTAAAAAGTTGCATAATCCTTATGCCGAGATCGCATAACCTGGTATTGCGCGGGCCTTGAGAGCCCGTTTCCTTACGGATATCTGGGTTCAAACATGTGTGCTGGTTGCTTATAGCTTCCAACGTGCGTTGAAAGTCCCAGTCTCGGCGTTTTATACTCTTAAAAAAAGTTATAGAATTAAATAATTTTTATTGTATTTTTTACAAAAGATTTAGCATACTTCAATTTTTCCTTACTTTCTGAATAAATTGTGAATAATAATTGATTTCTTTTAACTTTTTGCCTTAATTTTACTTCAAGGTAAAGTCCAGATTCTTTGCTTTCTGGACAACCAGCTACTCTTGCTATTTTTGCTATTTTTTTATTGTCAATAAAATGAATTTTACCAGATCTAGTTGCTTTTACTTTATATTTGTACTTACCAACTTTAAGATCTTCTGGTTTAACTTTTGGATTTCCACCTTGTGCTTTTATTATCTCTCTGAATTTGGCATTTGCAAGGCCTAAATTGAGTATTTCTTTCACTTTCTTTTTTGCAAACTTAATCCCCACCATCTTTAGGATTAAAGTAGACATGTAAATTATTTTTTTCTCTAAGTCTTTTGGAGCTTTTTTATCTCTCATTAATATATAAAGTACATCTCTTGCTTCTAAATTTGGTCCAACTCCATTCCCAATTGGTTGGGAACCATCAGATAACATTACTTTTACTTTCATTCCTAAGGATTTTCCAAGGAATTTAAATTTTCTTTTTAGGGTCTTACCTTCTTTTAAGGTAGTTGTTTTGGCAGTTTTACCAATTGGAATATCTATTAAGACATGAGTTGAATTTACTGCTGCTTTTTTAGCTAGAATTGAAGATAATAACATTCCTTCTGGATCTAATCTTAAGGGGTGTCTGACTTTTATTAATTTGTCATCAGCACTTGCTAGATTCATTGCCCCCCCCCAAACAATGCAGGCATTTGTTTTTTTAACTATTTCTTCTACTTTTCTTGCTGGGAAGCAAACATCACATAAGGTTTCCATTACATCTGCAGTTCCAGCTGCTGACGTAATTGCCCTGGAAGAGGTTTTAGGCATTGTTAATCCAGCTGCAGCAACAATTGGAACGATTAACATAGTAGTTCTGTTGTTAGGGAGGCCCCCTGTTGAGTGTTTATCTACTATTATTTTGTTTTTTAATCTTAATTTTGTACCATTTTTTATTATAGCTTTTGTTAAGTATTCTGTTTCTTTATCTGTAAAACCACCTTTATAAGAAGCAGATACGAAATAAGTTAATTCTATTTCTGTAAGTTCGTTTTCTACTACGTCTTTTATTATTTCATCTATTTCACTTTTTTTAAGTTCTTTTCCATCTAGTTTCTTTTTTATGAATTCTACAGAACGAGGGGTTTCAGCTATTTTTACTTTTAGTTTTTCTCCATTCTTAAAAGGAAATTTTTCTAGAGTTTCTTTTAGTAATCCAATATGACCGTTCTTTATTTCTTTGTCGGTTATATCTACTGCAACGATAATTTTATGCTTTTTACCTTTGATCTCTATTCTATCTAATGGGTTTAAATCTAAGAGGGCTGCATCTTTTTCGTTTAATAATGCAATAAGGGGTCCACCTGTTGAAATGTCAATTTTCTTAGCTTTTAAAAACATATTTTTCCCTCATTATTTTTATAAAAATGGATAAAAAACCTAAGATTAAAGGCCCAACAATTATTCCTATTAAGCCCATAGTTTTTAGACCTCCAAAAACACCAAGCAAAACAACTGCAGGATGTATTTTTGATTTTGCACCAATTACCAAAGGTTTTACTAAATTATCAACATTACTAATTATAATAAATCCATATATCATTAAAAGAACACCTTGCAATACATGTCCAGATAATAACAAATATATTGAAGCTGGGAACCAGATTAACCAAGGGCCTATTAATGGGATTATTGAAAGAATAGCCATTATTATTCCCCAAAGTACTGCATTTTCTACACCAAAAATAAAAAATCCTATTCCCCCTACTAAACCTTGGGCAATGCCAGATATAACAAAACCATAAATTACTGCATGAGTTACTAAAGTTAGTTCTTTGGATATTAAATCTCTATTTTTCTTTTTGATAGGGAGTGCATCCTTTAGTTTTTTTAATATTTTTTCTCCATCTCTAAAAAGATAAAACAATAAGAACATCATTATGAAGAAATTAATAAAGCCTTGAATAAATGTGAAAAAGAATCCGGAGATAGAATCTAAGAAAGTTGTAGAAATTGTTGATAATCCTTTATGAATCATTCCCTCTATGTTTAAATTTATTCCAATAAATTCTTCTATTTGAGTTGAAACATAGCTGATATCTGTAGAGGTTATTAAATCATAAGAAGAATTAAGTTCCTTTAAAAGACTGGTTGCTACTAAGGAAAGAGGAATTAAAATTATCAATATTACAATTAATAGCATAATGGTTGCAGTCAAATTTGGTTTTTTTATCTTTTTTCTTATTTTTTTATTTAAAGGATATAATATGAAGCTAATAAGTATAGCCCCAATTATGGTAGATAAAAAAGGAGCTATGATTTTGTATGTCGTAAAAAGTATTAAAATAAATAAAATTATAAAAAAATAATTACTACTAACTTCAAGTTGTTTCATGAGTTAATTTTTGATTTTTCAGTTTATAAGTTTTTTGTTAAACAAATTTTTCAAGTTGTTTAATTTCTGATTTTATTTTGTTTATCTTTTCTGTTGTGTCTTCTTCGTACTTTTTTTTAGATAAATAATCGCAAGTTTCTTCTAAATAATTATAGATATCTTTAATGTTTCTTTCAGAATCGGGGTCTATGAATTTAAACTGTTTTAGGGTTTTTAAAGTTTCAATTAATTTATCTAAAGCATATGAAGTTGATGTTAAAAGAAGAACAGTTGTAGATTCATCTGGATCTTTAACATATTTATGCCCGGTTTTATTTTTTGAAAGAACTCTTTTTACATCTGTTATATTGGTGTTTAAAGTCATGGAAATTAATCCAAAGTCAATTGTATCTTTTTCACTAATTTTTTCTTGTTTTTTTATTTTTTCAGTAAATCTGATTAAGTTTGCTCTTGAAATATAAAGGTTACTTCTAATTCTGTTTACATATTCTTCTAAGGAAAGAGAATATACCTCTTCTAAAATCATATCTTGCTTTACAGAAACTAATTTGTATACAATCATACCAAAAATTAACAAGCCTAAGAAAATTTCAATTATTGCAAAGCCTTTTGCGATCCCCATTGGAACAATGTCTCCAAATCCGGTAGATGTAAAGGTAATAAAACTAAAATATATTAAATTTAAGAACCCATTTAGATTTCCAGTTATGGGAATTTGATGATAATTGAAGGATGATAAATTAAATAATATACATAAGTGGTAAATTAATGCAAAAATTAAAGAGGTTAGAAACCAAATAAGAAAAATTTGTTTTATTGTTAGTCTTTCTAAAAGGTTTTCTATTTTAAAATTTAGCATAAAAAGTGGAAGAAGAAATTATTTATAAGTTTAGTGCTTCCATTTTTTTAAAGCAATTTCTAATTCTTTGTAATCTTTTTCTGCTTGTTTTAGGGGAATTCCTTCAAAAGAAGCTTCTAATGCTTTTCTTGCAGCTATTGCTCCTGCTAGGGTTCCGTTTGGATGACCGTGAATTCCGCCACCTAATTGAATTATTACATTGTGACCCATTGCGTCTATTAAGGGATGTATTAACCCTGGATGAAGGCCACCTGAACAAACCGGGAATGTTGGTTTTATGTTATACCATTTTTGAGCTAATACATGTGGTTTTTCATTTACAAAACGATCTTCGATTTCTTCTCCAATGTGTTTTACTTCTTTTTTTGATCCAGTCATTTTTCCGAAAATTGCACCAACATGAATTTGGTCTACACCGATTAATCTTGCTATTTTAGCAATTGTTAACATAGATATTCCGTTGTTTCCTTTTGTGAATGCGGCATGTCCCGCTCTATGAGCGTGAAGTACAAGACCGTGAGAATGATCCCTTACTGTTTGTAATCCAGACCAGCCAGTAGTTAGAATGTCAATCATTGCGTACCTTCCATGCATACTTCTAATGTAATCCATTCTTTTTAGCATTTCATTTGTTTCTGCTGTTATGTTTGGCATGTATACTTTTCTTTCGCCGGTTATTATTTCTGCTTTGTTTCTTGCTTTTAGAGTTAATTTGACTCTGTTTTTGAATCTATTAAAAGTTTGATCGGTTAGGTTTTCATCATCTTTTACAATGTCCACCCCCCCAATCCAGGATTGTAGTGCGAGATTAGCATGTTGTTTAGAATTAAGTCCAATTTTTGGTTTTATTATGGTTCCGAGTAAAGGTCTTTCTTTAACATTTAATAATTTTCTTATACCTTCAATACCAAATCTTGGTCCTTTGAATGAATTTATTATTTTTTTTGGAAAGTGAATATCTTCTAGCCTTAATGTTTTTAACATTTTCATGCCAAAGATATTTCCTGCTACAGAAGACATAATTTGAGGGATATTTCCCATTTCAAATAATGCAGAAGGATAAGCGATTTTTATTGTGTTTTTTTTAATGTAGAACACACTTGGTTTTAACCTTTTAATTATTGATTTTGAAAGAGTTTGAATATCAGACCAAGTATCTATTGAAGATTCTCCTGCTATGTGATTTGCAGCTTTTTTTACAGTAATATCTTTTGGGTGGACTGTAAATTCAGCTATTAAATCATTTGCGGTTGGTTTGTATTTCGTGTCTATATATGATTTCATTTTAGTAAGATTTTTGGTAGGTCTGCTACACTTCTAATTATCAAATCTGGTTTGTGTTTTTTAAGCTTTTCCATTTTATGGTTTCCAGTAAGGACTGCTATAGTTTTGGTTCTTGATTTTTTTCCAGCAATTATGTCATAAATAGTATCTCCAATCATGTATTCTGCATTTAGATGTAAAAGGTGTTCAGCTTTTAATATCTCATCTGGACAAGGTTTTGGATGTTTTACATCATCGGATCCAACAATTTTATCTACGTATTTTCTCAAATTTGTTTTTTCTAATGACTTTAAAATTGTTTTATGGCTACAGTTTGAAGTTACTGCAATTTCATATTTTTTTCTTAATCTTTTTAATGCTAATTTAATTCCAGGAATAGGTTTAACATATTTGTAAGAATCTTCTCTAAAAAATTTTCTTTTATCTTCACTAACTTTTTTTATTAAATCTTTAGACATTTTTGGATATAATTCTGGCATAAATTGATCAGTTACCCTTCCAAATTTGGATTTTAATTTTTTTTCAGAAACTGGTTTTATTCCATGTTTTTTAAATGCTTTAAGGAAGGAATGGGTATGTGCTTTATTTGCATCCACTAGAGTTTGGTCTAGATCAAAACATAATAATTGTTTCTTCATTTTAACATCCAAGAATAAGCTTTTGTAACTTCTCTTACAAAATTATCTGGAGAATGTACTCCGAGCTCAGAAATAATTCCAGTTATTAAATTTGGATTAATTTTTTCAAAAGCGTAATTATAAATTTTAACATTTTTTGGGGGATTTTTCCAAATTTCTCTTGCTTGACGTTTTTCGATTTCTACATCAAAACCAAAAGTAGTCATAGGATCAAATTTCCAAGAATCTGTGCATACATAAACTGGTGTATCGTGTCTTTCTGCAACTTCTGCCATCATTTCTGAACCAATTTTGTTTATTACTTTTCCTTCAGAAGTAATTGCATCACAACCAATTAACATTAAATCTGCTTTTTTCAAAGCTAATCTTGCTCCTGAATCAACGAAATGATGGACTTTTATACCCATTTTAGAAAGCTCTTTAGCTGTTTTTCTTCCTTGTAATAAAGGCCTGGTTTCTGTGTTGTGAACTTCAAAGGTCTTTCTTTGATTTTTTGCTTCTTTTAGGATAGAAATAACAGTTGAAGAATGACAATGTGTAAAAATTATTTTTTTACTATGTATTTTTTTTGCACCAATTTTCGGGATTATTTTTTCACTTAATGTAAAGTGAGTTAGAGCATTATCTATTGATGAAATTTGAGAAAATTTAATAGCATTTCTTAATGCGGGCTCTGTTGGGCGTGCGCTAATTATTTTTTTAATGGAATCTTTGTCGGATTTTAATTTTAAAGCTTTTAGCCCTGCTTTAGCTACAGCTTCTGCACCCTGAATTTTTAAACTTTTTATATCATTATAAATTTTAGTAAAGGTCATAATTACTTTTTTGGATTATACTTATTTAAATCTTTCCAAAAACTATTTAAAGCTAATAATCAAAATTTACCTTATGGTTTTAGAATCGTTTATTAATCCTCTTAAAGCAGCTAGGAAACCCTGGCATATGTTTTTTGTAGGCTTTTTATATGCAGTTGTATCTGCGTTTTTGGCAATTTGGATTTTTAGGCAACATGCTAGTTTAGTTATGGTATTCTTAACTGTTATTGCTGCAGTGCCAATGATGTATAGTACTATGAAAAAAGAAGAGGAAGCAGATGTTACATTGAGTAATGAAGGGGAAATAATGAAGGAACATTTTGCAGTGTTAAAATATTTAGTGTATATGTTCTTAGGATTTGTTGTGGCTTATTCACTTTTATTTATTATTTTGCCCTTGGAGTTGGTTAATAATTTATTTTCTACACAAACAGAAACAATTAGGGCAATCAATAGCAGGGTAACTGGTTATGTGATGGGGCCATCTAATATATTTGGACAAATCTTTTTTAATAATCTTAAGGTTTTGATGTTTTGTTTGTTTTTTAGTTTCTTTTATGGGGCAGGAGCAATTTTTATTCTTACTTGGAATGCAAGTGTAATAAGTGCAGCGATAGGAGAGTTTGTAAGAGATAAAATAGCAGCGGTTGCATCTGCATTGGGGTCTGTTAATGTTTTTAATTATTTTCATGCTTTTTCATTAGGATTAGTTAGGTATTTTATTCATGGCATTCCAGAGATAGCAGCATATTTTGTTGGAGGATTAGCTGGCGGCGTTATTTCTGTAGCTATGATTAATCATGATATAGAAACCAATAAATTTAAAGTAATAATGATAGATGCCTTAGACTTAACTTTGTTAGCTATTGGAATTTTGTTTATAGCTGCTTTGCTAGAAGTATTTGTAACTCCGGTGTTTTTTTGATTATAGTAAACTTTAAAAACAAAATCTTTTTTAATGGGGTTCTCTTACGTAAAATCTAGAAACTAGGACTATGAAAAAAGTTATAAAAATATTAAGGAAAATAGCTAGAGAATTATTGTTAAAATGGAGACAAGAAGATAGATATTTTATTGAAAGGAGAATATTTCCAAAAATAAAACACAAAAAAGTTTTATTAGTGGGCGTGGCTAATTATACTGAAAATTATCCATTTAGATTAAGAAAGAATTCCCTTTGGTCTATTGATATAGATCCGAGTGTAGCCAAATATGGAGCTAAAAATCATATTGTTGGCAATATAAAGGACATAGATTCTTTTTTTAATAAAGACTTTTTTGATATAATTTTAATGTTCGGGGTATTTGGTTATGGATTAAATGACCCGAAAGAAGCGGATAAAACCTTAAAAAATTGTGCAAAAGTTTTAAATAAAAAAGGCCAGTTATTTATTCAATGGAGTGATATGCCGGGGCATAACCAAGTGAATCCACAAGAGTTAGATAATTATAAATTATTTAAGGATAGTGTTTTTTATGGTTTTAAATCTCCTTTTAGGGTAAAAAAGAAGACCAAAGTATTTCATTTTTTAGTTAAGAATTAACTTTTTTTATATATTCTTTAATAGTTATAAATTTGATTTCCTTTTTTTTACACCATTTTATGTATTTGTCTAAAAAATTTATCATTTTTTTCCCTGTATTATTTTTTACCCCAAATGGAATGTCGAATTTCTTAAGAGATATGAATTCCCAAGGATGGAATATTAAATTTAGATAATTTACATCGAATAAAACTAGATTTGAACATGTTTTTGCATAAATTAAACCAAAATTTCTTACAAAATACCAACACAAGGAAGTTCTTGTTATTGGTGTTGCTGAAATTGGAAATATGATTAGGCCTTCCTTTTTGTATATTTTCCTTGATTCTGATAAATTATTGTAATATCCTGGAAAAAAAACAGGATTGGATGTACTATTATATAGAAATCCTAGGTCTTTTAAAATTCTTGATTTTGGGCTCTTTAATTTTGGCCCTCTGAAACCAATTACTTCTTTTAATGAGATTTTTTCTAACTCTTTTTTTGCATCTTTTATTCTCTTAAAGGCAATTTTATCATCTGTATATTTATCTTTATGACTATATCCATGGCAGGCTATTTCTCCTACTTCTGATAGTTCTTTGATTAAATCTGGATATTTTTGGGCAAAGGTGGCTGTTACAAAAAATGTAGCTTGAATATTGTGTTTTTTTAAGATGTTTATAATTATTTTAGTTCCGATTCTGCTTAATTCAAAAGAATCCTCTTCTTTTATTGAGCTTCTATAATCAAATGGTAAGTCAAATTCTTCTATATCAAAGGTTAAAAAGCAATATTTCAATTTTTTTCCTTAGAGCTGGAATATTTAAGATTTTATAAGTCTTTTGCACTAACAAAAGATATATAAATCAATTACAATTCAATTTTTATAGGAATGGAAGAAAGCAATAATAAAGGGGGTATAATGCAAACTAACCCCGGAAGGCTCAATAATAAAGAGGTAATTGAAAAGAGAAAAGAAAAATTCCTTTCTAGTCTGAAAAATCTATCTAATAATAATTGGTTGTCTTATGTAATATTAATTGTTATACTTTGGATAGGGGTTTTTATTAGAACTAGGAATTTGCCTTTGCTAGGAAAAAAATGGTTATTGGCTTTGGATCCTTATCTTTTTTATCGATATGCGGCGTATATCTTAGAACATGGAAAATTAATGTTAATTGATAATATGAGGTATGTCCCACTTGGGATGGATATGTCTAAAGATGCTACACTTTTGGCTTATGTTATAGCATATTTATACAAGTTTTTTCATTTTTTTGATAAGAGTGTTACTTTGTGGTTTGCTGATGTAATCTATCCAGTTGTATTTTTTGTTTTAGCTATGATTATTTTCTTTTTATTAATAAGAAGACTTTTTGATTATAGGGTTGCTTTATTTTCTGTTGCTTTCCTTAGTTTTATCCCTAGTTTTTTATATAGGACTATGGCTGGTTTCTCTGATAAAGAAGCCTTAGGAATATTTTTAATGTTTTTAACATTTTACTTTTTTGTTGTGGGTTGGCAATCAAAATCAAATAAAATGCGTTTAACTTTTGGAATTTTATCTGGTTTTACAACTGCTTTTATGGGTTTAGCTTGGGGGGGAGTCGGATTTTTATCATTGATCATTCCTTTATTTATTTTTATTGAAATCTTATTTGATAGATTAAGGAAAGGCGATTTTGTAGTTTATA
Organism: Nanobdellota archaeon; assembly: GCA_018829185.1. Classification (GTDB taxonomy): domain Archaea; phylum Nanobdellota; class Nanobdellia; order SCGC-AAA011-G17; family PNOQ01; genus JAHJUI01. Next base: position 27,058 of record JAHJUI010000006.1, read on the forward strand.
CGGGGTGGGTTTTGGTTTATTTCCTTGTTTTAAGTTTATTTACCTCTAAGTATGGGGGGGTGAAAGGGATGATTGGTTCTTGGGCTTTTAGTATATCTCTTTTGGTATGGATTGTTACTATTATGTTGTTTATTTTCCCAAAAATTAAGTTTTTTAAAAATATTGTTGATAAATTTAGTAAAAAAATTCCCCAAAATTTAATTTATATCCTTTTCTCAATTGTTTTAGTGGTAATTGTAGTTACTCTTATTTATGGTCCCTCTTTTTTAATAGATCAAATAAAGGATGTTTTTGATGTTTTGTTAATTCATCCTGTTGGAACCACGAGATTTCATTTAACTGTTGCAGAAAGTCATGCACCTTATTTTTTAACTTGGATAGGTCAATTTGGGTGGATATTTTTTTGGTTGTTTTTTGTAGGTTCAACAATTTTATTTTGGAACCTTGTGAAACCGCTAGAAAAATATAAAATTAAATTGACTGTAGTTTATATCTTGTTTATTAGTGGTCTTATTTTTAGTAGATTTTCTTCATCTGCTTTGCTTAATGGGGAAAATTTTATTTCTAAATTTGTTTATGTTGGTTCAGTTATATTAATGTTATTTTCATTACTTTATGTATATATTAAAACTTATGTTAGAACTGAAGAAAATTTTTCTATGTTTAAGGAAATGGATAGAAAATATATTTTTCTATTTATCTGGTTTATCTTAATGATAGTTTCAGCTAGAAGCGCAATCAGGTTGATTTTTGTTTTCTCTCCAGTAGTTTGCTTTTTGGGAGCCTATGCTTTAGTCTCTTTTTATGATTGGTCAAAAAATAGCAAAGATAAAATCCATAAATATTTGTCTATTATCTTTATTTTGCTTATTTGTTATTTAACCTTGTTTGCTTTTGCTAAAGAAAGCTATAATCAAGCTAAATACACAGGTCCTAGTTACAATAAACAATGGCAAGATGCTGAAGATTGGGTTCAAGAGAACACACCTGAAAACGCGGTATTTGCTCATTGGTGGGATTATGGTTATTGGGTACAAACTGGGTGGAATAGGGCAACTGTTACGGATGGGGGCAATGCTATAGGGTATTGGAATCATTTGCTTGGAAGACATTTCTTAACAGGACAAACTACTGGGGAAGCTTTAGAATTTTTGAAAACTCATAATGCAACTCATGCTTTAATCATATCTGCCGAAATTGGAAAGTATGGCGCATTTTCTAGTATAGGCGGGGATGAAAACAATGATCGGGCCACTTATGTTCCTACTTTTGTTTTAAATCCAAATCAGGTTCAAGAAACGAGAAATGGGACCATGTTGTTTTATCAAGGAACGTTTGGTATAGATCAAGATATGATTTATCAAGGTAATTTAATCCCACAAGGGGGTGCTTTTGTAGGGGCTGTTTCTTTAGAGATACAAGAAGTAAATAATGTATCTCGTTTAAACCCACCTAAAGTAATTACTGTGTATAATGGACAACAAATTGAAATGAGCTTATCTTGCGTTTATTTTAATGGACAAGAATATGACTTTGGTGAATCTGATTTTAATGGTTGTTTTAGAATTATTCCAACTATCCAAAGGAGTACTGGACAAGTTAATTCGGTTGGAGCCGGACTTTTTGTTTCAGAAAAAGTTAGAAGAACTGTCTTGGCTAGACTTTTCTTTTTTGATGAAGAACTGGAAGGATTTAATCTAGTTTATGATGACTCTAACAAATGGCCCTTGGCTTTAATAGAAGGAAATTTAATTGGTCCCTTAAGAATATGGGAACTAGATTATCCAGATAACATTCAATCTAACCCAAAGTATTTAGAAGTAGATTACCCTCAAGAAAATTTGTATAAACTGTAAAACTTATTTTTTATGTTTTATTTGCCATAATTTTGCTAATTTGTTAAACATACTTAAAATATATCTTATCCTAAAAGTGGTTCCTTCTGTTTCATTTAAAGACATTGGAACTTCTTTAATTTTGAAACCTTTTTTCTTTATTTTGTACAGTAATTCTACATCAAATTCAAATCCCTTGCAAATAAAAGATTTATCAATGGAATCTATTACTTCTTTCTTAAAAAATTTTGCCCCAGCTTGAGTATCTGCATATGTTAAACCAAGTAAAATTCTTGATAAAAGATTCCATCCCCGACTTAGAAATTTTTTTAAAAAAGGTTCTTTTATTTTAAAAAAACTTTTATTTAACCATTTAGATATTATAATTCCATCGCTTTGATTATTCTTAAGAAGTTCCATTATTGTATTTAGATCAAAAGGGTTATCTGCATCAAGAAAACCAATGTATTTCCCTTTAGCTATTTTAAATCCATTAACTACTCCAACCCCCTTACCAGATAGTTTAGATTCTATTACTTTGATGTTTGGATTTTTTATGTTTCTAACTATCTGTGCAGTATTATCTGTACATCCATTACAAGAAACAATTATTTCATATTTTTCATTTAATCTATCCAAGGTAGAAATATAGCTTCTGATAGTAGATAATATCCTTTTTTCTTCATTATAGGAAGGGATTATTAGCGAAACATTCAGATTTTCCATTGAATTAGGGATTATTGCGTTTTTATAAGCTTTTTTACAATGCACAAACTATTTAAATCAAAATTGTTGCCCTTTTCTTGAATTAATGGGAGAATTAATATGTATTGGTGGTTATCTATCTGTTTTGTGGTAAGTTTTTTTTCAGCTTTGTGGTTAATCCCTTCTTGGATTAAAAAAGCTGAAGAAAGAAATTTATCTGGTAAAGATATGCACAAATCTTCTGGAAAACAAGTTGCAGAAGCAGGGGGAATTTGTGTTATTTTCGGATTTTTAATGGGTTTATTAACTTATATTGCTTTTGAAACTTTTTACTTTAAGGTACAAAGAATAAGTCTTTTAGTTATGGGAGTTTTATTAACTGTATTTATAATAACCATCATAGGGTTGATAGATGATATCTTAGGGTGGAAAAAGGGATTGAAACAATGGCAAAAACCCCTTTTAACCCTTTTAGCTACATTACCAATGATTGTTTTAAATGTAGGAGTTCATATTATCACGATTCCTTTTTTTGGAGCTGTGAATTTAGGTTTAGTCTATACATTAATTTTTATACCTTTGGCTATCGTAGGGACTTCTAATGGGTTTAATTTATTGGCGGGATATAACGGTTTAGAGGCAGGATTAGGTGGAATTATCTTGGCTTTTTTGGGTTTTTTTGCTTGGAAAAATAATTTGAGTTGGGTAACAGTAATTGCTTATTGTATGGTTTTTGCTTTGTTAGCATTTTATTTATTTAATAAATATCCTGCAAAAATCTTTCCAGGGGATACTATGACTTATACAGTGGGTGCTTTAATTGCTTGTGTAGCTATTTTAGGAAATATAGAAAAAGCAGCATTGATTATGTTTATCCCTTTTTTCTTAGAATTTATTCTTAAGGCTAGGGGAAAATTTAAGAAAGAAAGTTTTGCTAAATTAAATGAAGATGGCAGTTTAAGTATGCCATATGAAAAAATTTATGGGTTGGAACATTTTGCAATAAAATTTTTATCTAAAATAAAAAAGAAAGTTTACGAGAAAGATGTGGTTTGGTTTTTATTTTTTATTGAATTTGCCTTAGGGATTATAGCCCTTTTAACTATTTTAAAGTAAACTAGAATTTTAAATTTTTTCCCATAGATCTAGTTTTTTGTATTTGACTATTAATTGAAAATTTTCTAAGTTGGAATTATCTTCTAAAGTTATTAAATATCTAATTGAGCTGTAGTCAATTCCACTTTCTCTTTTGTTCATCCCCCCACCAATCCATATTTCCCTTCTATTTTTTATGTTGGAAGTTGGTTTTAATATTTTTTCAAAGATTACTTCATTTCCGGATAGATAAATCTCGTAATCTTGAATACTAATAAATTCTTTTATATTGTTTCCCCAATAAGCGTGAGCTAATGTTTGGTAACTATCTGGGTGATTGCCAACTACAAATACCTCATTCGGATATCTTGCAGTTATATCTCTTAAGTCTTCTCTTATGAGGTCTTCAACAAATGTTTCGTTTAGCTCAATTAAAAAAGATTTATCTAAAAAATAATTAAATTCCTTACCCTGTATTGATTCATCTACTGAATGATTTATTTGAATTATATACGGCATGGTAAATAATAATAAAATGATTAAAGAAGAAATGATTTGTATTTTAAATTGTTTTTTAGACATTTTTTTTCCGATTAAAATGATCATTATTGGAACTAAAACTAGCATATATCTAATTTGGGGATTAAACAAAAATAAAACGAGTGATAATGATAAAAAGGTTATAATTTTTTTGTTATTTTTAAAAAATGTAGGATCATAGCATAGCCAGTACATTATGGGTATTGCAAGTAGCATAGAGAATATATTCGCAAAGCTTTTTGGGGTCCAACCATCAGCTATGGCATAGATACCCCCACTTATATTTGCTATAGTTCCCAATGTGCTTTTTAAGATAGTGTATAGGGGGAAATTGAATAAGATTTGGTCAAGTACAAGCCGAGGTGATAATCCAATTATTATAAATAAAAGTAGGTAGGGAAAATGGTAAAATTTTTTTTCAAACAGAAAACTGGCAATAAGAAATACGGCAAGGATTAAAATTGTGTCCCATATAGCCCATCCAAGACCGATTAAAATTCCTGAATAAGCTAAATACTTTAAATTGTTTTTTTTATCATATTTTTCAATAAAATAAAAAGCCCATAAGAACAACAGGGATGCCATCTGAATCGGGTTGATCCATGGCGCCATATACCAGATTACTGGAGAGGTTAGCATTAATAATAAGGCCTTTTTGTTTTTGTTAGTAATAAAATATACAGAAAAAATGATCAAAATGAGAAAGAGGATGCTAGTAATTTTAAATACAAAAAAGCTTTTGAATAAAGATACTAAGGGAGAATGGATAAAGCCGAATAAATAGGAGTGGCTGCTTCTTGTGCTAGCTGAATAATGACCAGCAAAAAACTTTGCGGAATCTGAATAATCACCAATGTCGGCAGAACCATAATACCTGGTTGAAAAGGCTATTGAAGTCATTATTAATAAAATAAAAATAACCCCTAGCCAGTATTTTGTTTTCATTTTTTAAAAATAAATTCGATTTCTTCGAATCCTCCAACTAAAAAACACCAGATTCTAGAGCAGACAAAAGGTGAGAGATTTCCTATAAAATTAAAAATGTTTCCTAGCGCTTTACCCATGTAATATTGGCCAGCAGGGAGTACATCTTTTTTTAAATACGGTTGAGCAAACCAATTTAATTTTAGGGAAATTAATTTGAAACAAGTTCCAGAATAACCGCCCTTGAATGAAGGGTTAAAATAAAAGGGAAATGAAACATCGAATCCTCTTTTATGGTCGGGGTGGCTGAACCCTCTGCTGAAATGAGGCACTCTTACTATTAATTTTCCACCAGGTTTTAGAATTCTGTGTAGCTCTTTCATTATCGAAAAAGGATCTTTTAGGTGTTCTAGAACGTGATCTGCTTCTATTAAAGAAAAAGAATTATTATCAAAAGGATAGGGTACACTATTTAGGTCATGCAATAAATCTGGGTTTGTGCTAGGTTCGACATCTATATTTATAAAACCCCTTTTTTTAAACATACCACTACCAAGATTTAATTTATCTTTCCTTATTTGTTTAAATTCTGACTTTTTCATCTTCTATAAATTGTTTATACCATATTTGGAAGGTAAGCAAGGACCACAACTGCCTGGAGTAAAATAGCTTAGACTTATTAAAGTTACTATTTATTTTTTTGATGTAGGTGTAGTCAAAAATTTTCTGATTCCTTATGTACGTTTCAGATAAAAGATTTTCTTTTAAGGAAGAGAGTTCATCTTTGAACCAATTATCGATAGGAACAAAAAAATGCTTTTTCTTTCTAAACCTGGTTTGTTTTGGGATTAAATTTTTTACTGTTTTTCTTAATATGTATTTATCATGATTAAAACCATTTAGTCTGTATGTATTAGGCAGTTTAGAACTGAGTTCTACTATTCTATGATCTAAAAAAGGCACCCTCCCCTCAACTGAAAAAGCCATGGTGTTTTTGTCTACTTTCATCAAAAGATCATCTACCATTGATTCCTTAAAGTCAATCATTTGACAACCATCTAAAAACCTTGAGCTGCCTTCCTTAAAGAAAGAGACATACTTTTTGTATAATTTGATTTCATTATCTAGAAGTTCTGATTGTTCTTTTTCGTTAAAAATGGCTATTAAGTTTAAATACTGTTCAGGAAGAGAGTTTGATTTAATAAAATTAGAGAACCTAGTTATACCTTCTTCTCCTAAAGATGAAGCAAATTTAAAATATTTGTCTAAGATTTTTCCAGGTATTATCTTCAGACTAGATACGCCAATATCTTTTATTGGGATGGGCAGCTTTTTTAAAAAAAACTGATTTATTTTCATAAATTTATATTGGGGGTAACCGGCGAAAATTTCATCTGAGCCTTCTCCAGTTAGAATAACAGTGCATCTTTTTTTTGCATATTCTGATAAAAGATATATTGGGATTGAAGTAGGATCAGCCATTGGTTCATCAGCATGATATAATATTTCTGGGAGATGTTTTATAGAACTTTGTCCAATTAATAGTTCATGATGGTTTGTGTTTAAATTTTCAGATAAGAATCTCGCTTCTTTTGTTTCGCAATGATCTTCTTCTTCAAAACCTACTGAAAAAGTGTTTACTGGGTTTGAACAGAATTGGCTCATTAAGGAAACTATTGTTCCAGAATCTACCCCCCCTGAAAGATATGCTCCATAAGGTACGTCAGACATTAATCTTGATTTAACAGAATCTTCTAGTAATTCTAGTAATTTTTGTGAAAAATATCTTTCCTTTTTGTATTCTGGTTTATAAGAAAAATCCCAATATTTTTCTATTTGTAACTCCCTTGTTTTTAAATCAAAGGTTAGATAATGCCCGGATTTTAATTTATTTACATTTTTAAAAAAACTTTGCTCTGTTGTATTTGCCCTGAAAGTAAGGAAAGAGGAAAGCGGGCCCATATTAAATTCTTTTTTTAACACACCTTTTACAAATAATGCTTTTAGTTCGGATGCAAAAGCGAATTTTCCTTCTTTTAAAAAAAAATATAGTGGTTTTATCCCAATTCTATCTCGGGCTAAAAAGAGTTTCTTTTTTTCAGAATCATAAATAGCAAAAGCAAACATACCATTGAATAAATTTAAACAATCTGTTCCATATTCTTCATAAGCGTGAAGCACAACTTCTGTGTCTGTATTACTGATAAAATTGTGTCCTGCTGTTTCTAAATGCGTCCTTATTTTTTTAAAGTTGTATATTTCCCCATTATAAACTATCCAGAGGGTTTTATTTTCGTTACATAAGGGTTGATTCCCTGCCTTTGATAAGTCTATAATTGATAATCTTCTGTGACCGATACTTATACCTTTGTCCACATAGTAGCCGAAATCATCCGGGCCCCTATGTTCTAAAGAAAAACACATATCTTTTAAAAGGGGCCTCTCATCCCAGTTAAAACCCACTATTCCACACATTTTTAGTTAATCACTTCTTTTATCATATGGTCTTGTTGTTCAGGTTGATCCCTAAAATAGAGTCTTATCATTATTTCTGCTAGAAAACCAAAAATGATAAATAAAGTGCCTGTAATTACTAAAAGAACTGCTAGGAGCAATAATGGGCCAACTGTAAGGGCGTTAATTACAATGGCTTTTATTATTTGTTCTATAATTATTAGGCCCGATAAGAAATATTGTATGATACCTAAGGTTCCAAAAAAATGCAAAGGCCGATTAGAATAGTCAGACCAGAACTTTATAAACATAAGGTCTAAGAAGCCTTTAATCAATCTTGAAGAACTATATTTAGTTTTACCATATTTTCTAGATCTATGGTTAACTTTAACTTCAGATATTTTGAATCCTCTAAGGGCAACTAATGAAATAATATAGCGATGCATTTCTCCATACAATTCCAGTCCATCTACTACTTCTTTTTTATATGCTTTTAAAGAACATCCTGCATCATGAATTTTTTCTCCCGTAATCTTCCTTCTTAGTTTATTTGCTATTACAGACATGATTTTTTTACTTGATGGGTCTTTTCTTTTGTATCTCCAGCCAGAAACTGCATCATAACCTTCATTTAACTTATTGAGTAATCTTGGAATATCTTTTGGATCATTTTGTAAGTCTGCATCCAGAGTTACAATAATATTTCCTTTTGCATGTTTTAGACCACTGTTTAAGGATGCGGTTTGTCCAAAATTTTTCCTATGGTTTATTACTCGAACATTTTTGTTATATTTTGCTATATCTTTTAAGATTAAAATGGACTTATCTTTACTGCCATCATTTATATATATTATCTCAAATTTATCTTTAATTGTTTTTAGAACATCAAATAACTCTTTGGTGAGTATCCTTATGTTTTTTTCTTCATTGTATACTGGAATTATAACTGAAATCATCTTAATATCTTTTGTATATACCCCCGGAATTGACTCTCTAAAAGTTGAAATTTGCCTTCATTTATATACCTTTTCTTTTGTATTTTTGCTTATAATTATACATAAAATATTTAAATGGGACCAATTAAGAATACATTATGATTTTTACCAAATTTTGGGGGAGTTTTTTAATTGTTTAAAATGAATTGGAAAAAAATTTTACCTGTTATTGGAATTGTAATCTTTGTCTATCTTATTAAAAAAATTGGTGTTGGAACGATACTTAAGAACTTTGAAGGTATTAATTATTTTTACTTTGCCATTGTTATAGCCTTGGTTCCAATAATATTGCTTTTACAAGTCACTAAATGGATATTAATTTTAAAAGAACAAAAAATTGACCTGAAATTTTCCTTGGCTTTTAAGTACTATGTTTTAAGTGTTTTCTATGGTTTTGTAACCCCCGGAAGGGTTGGTGCTTTGGTAAGGGCTTCTTATATGAAAGACGAAATCAAAAAACCTTGGCTAGCTTGTGTTTCTAGCATTGTTTTAGAGAGAATTTTGGATCTTATTGTCATTTTTGGTTTGGCTATAATTGGGATAATTGTTTTAAGTGAGTTTTTTGGAGCTTTTCTTTTAACTTTAATCATAGTTATTGCCGCTTTCATTGTTGGTTGTGTACTTTTACTTTGGGGAAAAACAAGCAATTTTATTTTCAAAAAAGTCTGGCAATTTCTTCTTCCACCAAAATTTAAGAAGGAATCTGATAAGGCCTTTAGCGATTTTTATAACAATTTGATAGGCATAAAAAAACTGATTTTGCCATTTCTTTTCACATTCTTAACTTGGTGTGCTATATACATACAAAGTTATTTTGCAGGTAAATCTTTTGGTATAGATCTTTCTTGGTTGATATTTTTGATAGTGGTTCCTATAGGCACTATAATGGTAATGTTACCTATCTCCATTTCTGGTTTGGGGACAAGGGAGGTTACGCTAGCTTATTTATTTAGTTTTTTCGGAATAGCAGCAGATAAGGTTGTAAGCTTTTCTCTTACTGTTTTTGTCTTAAATGCAATAATCCCACTTATCTTAGTTTTGCTCTCTTTTAGGACAGTTTTAAAAAAATAGTATTTATTGAATCAATAAACTTTTGCCATCTAAATCTTTGTATTTAATATTTAGAATATCTAATATTGTGGGGCACATATCAACCATATTGGCAGTTTTTCCTGTTTTTTTATTTATGATAAAGATTCCTAAGTCATTTTTATCTGTTAAATCATAATCATGCATACCTTTTATTATGTCTTTATTGAAAAAATTAGGCAAAATTGCATAACTATTATCTAATAAAAATATTTCTTCTCCATTGTCTTCATTTTTAAAGTCTATTTTATGTTTTTTCTTTTCTTCTTGACTTAAGATATGCCCACATTTTATTGAATTTAGTGATTTAAACACAGCTTCTTTAGCTTCTTTATTGGTAAACCAAAATCTAGCCATGGTGCCATCTAAGAAATACAAATAATCACTTCTTTTAGGTAAAATAGATTGTATGTTTACTGTTTGTTTTATATTTACCATTCCGTGATCTGACCAAATTATTAGATTATCTTTCTCTAAATTAAACAAAGATAATATTTTTTTTGCTAAGTTATCTTGCTCTTTTAACTTTAATCTTAATTGTTTACTTTCAGGGCCGTAGATATGGCCGTATTTATCAAGATCCCATAAATGGAAAAAATAAATATCCTGATTATTTTTGAATATTTTTATAAATTTTTTAACTCTAGTAAGATCATTATTTTTACAAAAACTTAATTTTGTTTTATTATTTGTGACCATAAGCGGCCATTGATAATATAGATACTTAAGTTTGTTTTCTCTAAAAGAGTCGAAAATTGTTTTTACTTTTAGGCAATCTTGATGATGAAATTGTTTTTTTTGCGAGGGAATAAAATCCTTTTTATCTAGATATGGCATAAATAAGTCATTCCCTTTTAAGTAATTGATTAGATTAAAATAATAATTTTTTATAAAATTAGGTAAGATTTTTAATAAGAGGCTCTTTTTTTGCTTGCCTTTTTTGTATAATGCTAATTGGCCGTGTTTATTTGGGTAAACTCCTGTAAAAAAACTAGCACTAGAAAAACCAAAGCTTTGTTTTAATTCTCCTAACCCATATTTTTTACTTAATGAGTATAAGAAAGGCATATCCTTTTCATTGACATAGTCCTGACGAACTGCATCTATCCATAATATTAAAGTTTTCATTTTTATATTTTTAAAAATTGATATATTCTAAATGCATCTGCAAAATATTCTGCAGTTTCATCAAAATTTAATTCATTCTTTTGTTTTGGATATATTTTATTTAAATATGATATTGCTTTTTTTAACTTCCTGCTATTTTCTTTACCTTTTTTTGATATAGAAAAGATAAGTGGTAAAGCAGCACAATATATTTTTAAGCCTGGATCTGTTAAGTCTAAAAACATTTTAGGATATGTTTTTTTTAATCTTTTCAATTTTAGGAAAAATAAAATATTTAAATAAATTTGAGCCAAGTAGGATAAATATAACATGCCTTTTTCATTGTTTAAAGTTAGGTTAAATTTATTTTTTAGATAATATTTTAAAAAAGGCTGGACTAGTTTTTTCTTCATTTCTCTTTTGAAGATATCTGGGTTTTCTGTTAAATCCTTTACTTTAATCTTAAAAGCTTTTTCTAAATAAAATTCTGCTACAGCTAGCATGTCTTCTCTTGCTTCAAACCAGTTGTTTATAATGTTTTTATCCATTTTGTCTGGGTTTAACTTAAAATTTGTGAAATATTCTACTTTTTTTGGGAGGGTTGGATATTTTTCAGCTAATTCCTTAAAATCTTTTTTGTAAGTTTCTTTTAAAATTTCTGCTCTTTTTTTATATGAAGGAACAAATTTTCCGGAAAGTAATAATAAAGCTTCTGCTATGGTTAAATAATTTTTACTTATATAGAAGTTTAAGGTTTCCAATTCATTTTGATTAATATCTCCAGTTAAATATTTTGTTCTAAAACATTCGATCAATAGGCAAATTCTATTAAAGATGTAACGCATTCCATCTTGAAGTGGGATATCTTTTACTTCATAGTTTGGGATTAATTTTATAGCATCTTTACCACATACTACTAATCCTGCTTTTTTTATTTCATAATATCTAATAAAGGGTTCTACTTTTTTTAATTCATTTATCGTCATATTTCTTAAATCAATATAAAAATTCATTTTGTAATCGCTGTTTACGAAGGAAAAACTAGAATTGGGATTTATTTTTTTTAATGCATTTAATGAAATTTTATTTAAAATTTTATCTTGTACTGGTGTTTTTGTTATTACAATCATATCATAATCATTAAAAGTGTATATTTTTCCATCAATTAATTTTACACTTCCCTCCCCCCTTCCAAATCCCCCTATTAGGATTAGGGAATAGAAATTTTTACCAAGTGAGTTTTTAACTTCTCTTGAAATGGTGTTCATTTGTTCTTCTATCTGTTTATTTGCATCATTTCCTAATATTGTGAATTTTCCCATTTTTATTTCTTTATAGCATATACACATCCCAGATGGGCAGTTAACTGTCTTATTGGGGGGAAATATAATTTTTCAAAATTTACCAAAATTGGAACTAATTTTAAAAAAATAGATTTTATAATTTTTATATGAAGACTATCTATAGTATTTATTTTTTTAGATTCTGCGTTACTGCCACCTTTAAAAGAAATGTTAGAGGATTCTAAATTTATGCCTGCTGGCCATGGAGGGATGTCTAAGTATCCTTTTTTAACTATTTTGAAACTAACTATTTTTGTTATATCTTTTATTTTATAAGAGTTTAATTTACTTATTCCTGGGTGAGCATAGCAGTAACTATTTGGAAAAAAGATAAACATATGTTTTTTGCTTACTCTTTCCATTTCTTTTATGATTTTTTTATAAGATTTTTCATAGGCTTGTATTACTTCAGTATTTATGACAATATCAAACTCTGAATCTTTAAAGGGAATTTTTGTTAAATCTTCACATAAAACTGTTTTAACGTTTGCATGAATGTTTTTGACAATCTCTTCAAATCTTTTTAGTTTGTTTTTTCTAGGATCTATAACTGTAACATTTACTCCCTTCAAGCTGTAAGGAATTATATCTACTCCTAACCCATATTCTTCAGGCAATCCTACGACTAACATAGATTTTATGTCTTTTATTTTAGATAATAGTCTATATTTAGCTAGATATTCGTACCATGTGCCCAATCCTTCTTTTTCTAAATAAGTTAGTTTTAAGAGGGTGGAGTTTATATTAATTTTTTTTCTTTGTACCATTCTATTGATTCCTTTAAGCCTTCATTTAATTCAGTTTGTTGACTTTTTATTAGTCTTTTTAATTTAGAGGTATCATAAATTCTATTTGAGGTCATGGATATAGCCCTTCTTTGGTTAAACATAGGTTCAAAATCAAATAAGTTTCCTATTTTTTCCATAAAAGAGGAACTAAATATTACCATTTTTCTTGGAACATGGAGTAATTTTGCTTTGGGGTTTAAGTATTTTTTAATTGTTTTAGCTATTTGATTAAATGTTGGTTCATTTTCACTTACAATTATATAGGTTTCATACCTTGTACTTTTATTTTCTGAAATTAATAATGTTGCTTTTACTAAATCGTTTACATAAATGAAAGGCATTAAATTATCCCCATTTCCGGGGATTGGTAAAATCCCCTTTTTAATTAGTTTACACAATAATAATATTTCAGAATTAATTCCTCTTGGGCCATAAACAATTCCTGGGCGTAAGATTGTGAAATTTATTTTATTTTTATATTTTTCAATTAAGAGTTCACTTTCATATTTACATATTTCATGGGGCGTGAGGGGTTCTGGTTTTGTTTCTTCATCTAATTTTTTTTCTATTATTATCCCCATTGCGGATATACTGCTAAATAAAATAAAGTTTTTTACTTTTGCTTTTATACATTCTTCTAAAAGATTTTCTACTGCATCAACATTTAATTTTTTTAATTTTTGATATCCTTTCTTAAATGTTGCAGTAACATTGCCCCCCCCGGCAAGATGGTAAACTGTATCTATGTTTTTAACTGCAGATTTTAGTGTTTCTTTTTTTTCTATATCTCCGAAAACAAGTTCTACATCTAGTTTTTTTAATTCTTTTAAATTTGATGCATTCCTGACTAAACATCTAACCTTGTGACCTTTTTTTACTAATTCGTTAGTTAAAGGGAATCCAATAAATCCAGTTGCTCCAGTTACTAATGCATGCATTTTAGTTTTTCTCCTAAAAAGTTAAAACATATGTTTATAATTGTTTTTTGGTCACACATCAAATTTATGTAGCTCGCACTTGCTAATGGACAAGAACATTCTTTATTTTTGATACTTTTTCTTACTTCTTTTGCCTTTTTATTAAACCATATTTTTTTAAAATTATAATTTTCTTCTCTTAAATTACCTAAAACATCTGCCCGGACACAACAGGGCCAAACATCCCCATTTTGTGCTATTTGAGCAGAAGCAAACCCCCCATAACAAGGTAAAATCTGAGTATGTTTTTTTAGCCAAACTTTTACTAGATTATAATATTTCAGCCTAAATAATTGTTTAATTGAAAGTTTTTGTTTTTTTAATTCATTCGATAGAAAATTAATTGCATAACTATATTCTTTGTAATCAGGACTATGCTCTAAATCCAATGTTTCTAATTCTACTCTTTTTTCTGCTATTTCAGTAATGTATTCATCTGGTTTTAATATGTTTTTAACATAAGCATAAAGTTCTGGAATTTCTTTATAATTTAATTTTGAAATTACTGTGTGTATTCCCAATTCTAAATTTTTATATTTTTTTAATTTTTTTAATGAATTAAATGTTTTAATTGCAAGTTCCCAATTTCCTTTAATGTTTCTTATTTCATCGTGTTTTTGGTTTAATCCATCAAGAGATAGATTTATAGTGACGCGGCTTTTAGGACATTTTTTTAGTATTTCTTCTACCTTTTTTGGGATTATGTTAAATAATATTCCGTTTGTTGGAATAACAATTATAGAAGGTTTACAATACTTATATGCAGAAGCACAAATTTCAACAATGTCTTTTCTTAAAAAAGGTTCTCCGCCACTAAGGATTAACCATTCTAGGGTGGGGCCTATATTTTGAAAAATTTTATCTAATTCATTTAAACTTAAATCATTTTCACTAGATTTTTTCCAAATATTACAGGTTAAACAACGAGAGTTACAAGTGTTTGTAAGACCTATTGTAAGGTTCAAGGGAGGTACTTTTGGAAATCCAAATTTCCTAAATGCCATAGACTGCAATATTTTTTCTATCATTACATTATCGGCAAGGATACCCAGTAGTTTAGTACTGGGATGAATTGCCATCCTCCGTTAGTTTTTTCTTTTTCCATTTTTAATATAAGCATGCGCAAGGAATTTCGCGCATGCAAACCTTCCGTTTAGCGTGAGCCCTAAAATTCCTTGTTGCAGGGGGCAACAAAATGGAACTTAAAGCATCTCAACATGGGTATGGTCAAAACACATACCACTTAGTTTTTGCACCTAAATGCAGGTACAAATATTTTATGTACCCTGGCATAAAAAAGCTTTGTAAGAAAGCTTTTTATGGAATAGCTTACAGCTATAATTTCAAGATACATGCTCTTGAAATCCAGCCAGATCATGTACATTTGTTTGTTAGCTTTGCTTCAAGCTTTTCTGTAAGCAAAGTTGTGCAGTTGTTTAAAGGAATATCTGCACACCGAATCTTGAAAGCATTTCCAAGCATTCGAAACACTTACCTGCGTAAGGGCCATTTCTGGTCTGCAGGTAAATTCTATAGATCAGTTGGCAATGTTACTGCAGATACAATACAGCACTACATTGAACAAAGCCAAAATGGCTGGACTTTTGAACATCAGACTAAACTCTCTGTTTAGCCCTCATTGATACCCCGACCTGAAGGTCGGGTGAGTATCATTTTATTTTCTTTGTTGTTGTAGCAATGTCCCATTTATAGGGATTTTTGTGTTTTATGTGCATATCATACATTCCTAATAAGCGTCCATATATTTCGATAAAACACCCTTCGATCAACCAAATTAAATGGATTAATGAGGGGGATTTTTTCCAGTATTTAATTAAATATTTTAGAATATCTAAAAAATTAAAGGATGTAACTTTATATTTTTCATATGTTCTTAACTGGGTGTGGCCTACATAAACACGTCTTCTTTGTTTTAATAGATCAGTTAAATTGTCTGCACCTTTGTTATGTATAAATGTGGTGTCAACATAGTTTAGGGTATAACCCATTTTTTGTAATTTAGTTTCAACCCATGCTTCATCTACTGAAGTTTTTGGATTAAGTCGAGGAATTACATTTCTAAATGCAATTATTTCCCCATATCTCGGGAGTTTGCTTGATACCCACCACCAAAAATGAATAATGTACCCCAATAAGTTATCTTGTTTATTTGAAGGAATCGATCTACAGCCAGTCATACCTAATTTTTCATTATTTACGAAAGGACTACATAATTCTTCAATTGTATTTTCAGTTGGAACGGTATCCCCGGATTCAAGAACTGTCAAATCTGCTTTTGTTATTTTTAAGAAATCATTTATAGCTGCTGCTTTTCCTTCCCTTTTATTTTGTTGGATTAATTTTATTTTCTTATTTTTTTTAATAAATTCTTTTGTAATATCATTTGTTTTGTCTGTAGAGCCTGAAGAAACAACAACAATGTTACTAATTTCTATAAGTTTTGTTTTTTGATTTAATAACGCAGTTAATAGGTTTGATATGTTTGCTTCTTCATTATAAGCGCAAATACATACATCTACATTTAATTTATTTTCCATTAAAAATTCAGAATAAGAAGGCTTTTATTAAACTTATGGTTCTTAAGTAAAGTGTGTTATATCATGACATTTGTCACCACCTAAAATAATATAAATTACAAATCATTTAATTATAATAAAGATGGGAGAAACAAGGAATGACTGGCTCAGATGTAAAAATTGTAATAGAAAGGGAAAATATACCTTTAATA
>JAHJUI010000007.1 GCA_018829185.1 Nanobdellota archaeon
CTGTTGTGAATAAATCAACATAATTTTGTAAACGTTCTGATGAGATATTATTATTAAATTCTCTTTTAATTTCTACCATCATCTGTTCTTTCACAGCAGTTGTTGGAACTAAATTTCCAGATGGAAGTAAATTTTTTCTTCTTAAGTTGCCCCTTAATCTACTAACTAAATCGCTTTGATCTGCTGTTTGAGTAATAGCTGTTGGAGCAATAACATACTGTGTGTTTTCATTTCTTGAGTAATGTGCTTCTACTGGTTCTCTTGTTGGTTCTCTTATAGGATCTCTTGTAAGTTCTGTTTGAGATCTTTCAGAAAGGTTGTATTCTGGATCTTGTTGTAATTTTATTGGTTGTATTGGTTTAGATTCTACTGGAGCTTGTTCAACTATTTGTTCTAAAGAATTTTCTAGTTCTTCAATTAGTTCTAAGACTAATTCTTTTAATTCTTCATTATCTGTTTCTTCAAGAACTTTTTTAAGATACTTTACTTTATCTTCTTTGGTCTTAAACTCTTTTAATTTTTCTTTTATTTCATCAATTAATTTCTTTACCATGTGAGCATTCTATGAGCTTTTTTAAAAACACTATATGTAGTTAAACAATAATTCAATGCTGCTTTTTCAGCTTCTTTTTTTACTTTAGATGTCCTGAAGTTTCCTGCATTATTTGACATTGGATTAAATCCTTTTGCACCTAATTTCATTGCGCCACCAATTTTACCAAATCCTTTTAATGCACTGAAGAAAGGTAATGCGCTACTATAATCTATTTTTTCTTTTTCTTCTTCTGTTTTAGTTGGTTTTAAGTATCTATCTAAATCTTCTTGAAGTTCTGCTAAACTTACTCCGGTTAAGCTTTCTACAAGATCCATATTTTTATAAGATTCAAATCTTTCTACTTCTTCTAATTCATCTTCTGAGAATACATAAGCTCTAAACCAAATATCGATTGTTCCAGTGTGAATATATTGACTACTGCTTCCTTGACGGCCTGCTAATTGAGGTACTGTTCTGAAGTGGAAATCAATCTCTAAACAAGCATAAAGTTTTTTTGCAAATTCTACTTTTTTATAGCTTGGATGGATTGAAGAAGGGTTTATTTCTTTTTTACCAAAAAGGGTTAATTGCATTTGCATTGTATTAAATGCAGAAATCATATCTGGGCTTGAAAGACCTTCTGTTGTTGTGAATTCATTCATTCCAAGTTGTTGAGCTGCTCTTAAATATGGTTTTGCCCATTGAGTGTGAAGTCTTAAGGATTCTACTTGTGCTTTTAAATAGGCTTTTTCTATTTCATATCTTTTTCTTAATTCTATTTCACTGTGTTTTTCCCAACCTGAATATTCTTCTATTTTTCTTGTTAAGATGCTTTTTACTCTTTCATTTAGGTCTAGGTTTTTTACTTGTTTTAAGGAATTTGCAAAGAAAAATGCGTCCCTTAAAGTTACAAATTGTAGTTCTCCTCTTGTAAGATTGTTTATACTTCCAATTCCTGTTTTAATATCTACGTTGTCCATCCATATTGCTTTTAAAGCCATTCTTCCAGCTTTCTTTTTTTCTGATTCTTTAGATTGTAAGTCATTATATGCTTCTAATCTTACATCAAATTCTTTTAAATCATAAATTAAGTTAATTAAAGTTTTAACTATGTTGTTTACACGCTCTAGAACTGCCATTGCTTGGTTTTGCATTGCTGTTGCACGGCCTTGCATTTCTCCAAAGTATGCTGATGAAGCACTTGCTTGGAATTTTTCATCTATTTTATTTACTGTTAATCCCAAGCCACTTGGTTTTTGATTTCTTAAGAAATCTAAGGTCCAGAAGTAGACTGGTTCTAAGCCGTGGCCAAATGCATCATAAGTTATATGGTATTCTGCTGGCTCACCTAAACTAAGCTTTACTAAACCTTTTTCTTTTAAAGCATCTAGAAGTTCTTGACGTATTTCTGTTTTTATGTTGTTATTTTTTATATCTTCTAGTTGTTTTTTCCAGAAACCGACTTTATCTCCCTTTTTGGGTACTTTTTTCTTTAAATCTGATATAGATGCCATAAACAAAAGATATTTATATTCACATTAATTTAAATGTTTCGATTCACATGAAAAAGTTTATTTGGATAGCTATATTGATTGTTTTTATTGATCAAGTGAGTAAGTTCTTTTTAACTGGTGTTCATAAGGGAATTATCAATTATACTACAAATACTGGTGCTGCTTTTAGTATTTTAACTGGTTTTAATAATTTGTTGATGATTGTTGCCACTATTGTTGCTGTTTTTGTGTTTATTTTTGCTAAGAATTATAAAATTTATAGGTTGCCTCTTGCTTTTATTCTTGGAGGAATAATTGGTAATTTAATTGATAGGATGTTTTTTGGTTTTGTTCGTGATTTTATTGATTTTAAGGTTTGGCCAATTTTCAATATTGCAGATTCTTTTAATGTAATCGGAGTTGTACTATTAATAATTCTTTTGTTTAAAGCGAAAGATTTAAAATAAGTCAAATTAATTCTTCAAGTATGGATAAAAGAAAAGTTAAAGGAAGTGTTTTAACTGTAATTGGTTTTATTTTATCTCCTTTATCTTGGTGGAATGATCTTCTTGTTAATATCCCTATTGCTTATTTATTCGGGTTATTAGTTTCTTTAATTTCAAAAAAATTATTTCTCCCAGGAGTGATCCTTGGATATTGGATCACAAACATAGCAGGACTTATGTTAATGCACCATGGAATTGAAGGCATTGTTTCTAAAAGAAAATACACTAAAAAAGCATTGATTCAAGATATAATCATTTCAATTTTATATAGTTTAATTATAGTAGTTCTTATTAAATTAGGTTTGGTAAGATTCCCATCAGAGTATTTTAATTAAAACGAAAGATTTAAAGGCCCATTAATCTTATTTGGGTTATGCAAAAAAGTTATCCGCAAATAAAATATAAGAGATATTTTTGTGTTCCTGCTTGTATAAAAGCTATACTCACTTGTAAGGGATTAGGAAGAAAAATTGATATTTGGACGATTGGTAATGAATTGGATTTAAAAGTACCAAAAGGTTTATCTGGGGAATATCCAAATACAAAAATTAGTAAAAATAATAATTTTGAGATAAATTTACATAAAAAAGAGCATTCAATTAATAATTTTTTTAAAAAATATAAATTACCTTTAAAAGAAAAGCGTGTTTATAGAACTAACAAAGAAAAAATAATTGAATTACTTAAAAATTTTAAAAATTCTGATATAATTCTTTGTTTTGATTATCCTACAATCGCTCAGATATCGGATAAAAAGTGGGGCCATGTTTCTCTAATTGTGGGATTTAATGAAAAATCTATTTTTATACAAGATCCTAAATCAAAAAATAAAATTGAAATTAATTATAATCTTTTAACAAAATCTATTAAAAAACATGGTTATAAGAAAAGGGCAGGTTTTTGGATAATTTCAAAAACTAAATCGAAAGATTTAAAATAAGTCAAATTAAAATTAGTTTATGTTAATAATTTGGTTAATTGTTTTGATAATTAGTATGTTTCTTTTGATTAAAGCTGCTGGTTATTTTACAGATTCTGCTGAAAAAATTGGTGTTTACTTTGGAATGCCTGCATTTATTGTAGGAGTTACTATTGTAGCTATCGGAACTTCCTTGCCCGAGTTATTAACTTCTATTTTAGCGGTTTTAAGGGGATCTAGCGAGATAGTGGTGGGAAATGTAATTGGATCTAATATTACAAATATTCTTTTAGTTTTGGGTGTTGCGATTGTTTTTGCCAAAAAAACCATAAAAGTGGGTCATACTTCATTTAAGATTGATTCTCCAATTTTAATTGCTTCTGCTATTTTATTATTTATTATGCTCTGGGATAGAGTTTTTACTCTTATTGAGGCTATAATTTTTATTATTTGTATGATTTTGTATTGGTATTATAGTTATTACATGATTAAAAAACATAAGGACAATATCCTTAAAAAAGAACTTAGGAAAGAAATTAAAGAAGTTAAAAGTGAAATTAAAAAGGGTTCTCTTGGAGCTAAAACTTGGATAATTTTAATCTTGAGTGCTGCTTTAATCTATCTGGGAGCTAGATTCACTGTTGAATCTGTTGTAAACTTATCTTTACTTTTGGGGATTGGTACTGAAATTATTGCCGCTAGTGTTGTTGCTTTAGGTACTTCATTACCTGAATTAACCGTTAGTGTTATGGCCATGAGAAAAAATAAACATGAAATTGCTTTAGGCAATATTTTAGGTTCTAATATTTTTAATACATTTGCTGTAATGGGTATTCCTGCTTTATTTGGAACTTTAATAATTCCCCTTAATATGTTATCATTTGGTTTGCCGGTAATGTTAATTGCTACCTTGCTTTACTTCTTTATTACCAATGATAGAAAAATTAGAAAATGGGAAGGTTGGTTATTACTTGCTTTTTATTTAATATTTATATTTAAATTATTTAATCTTTTCTAGCGAAGATTTCAACCCAACGATCGCCTAGTTCTTCTTGACTTGTTGTGCTGTTTATTATGCTAAATCCCGTTTCTTTTAAAAATGTTTCAAGTTCTACTTGTTGGTATAATACAAAAACTCTTGGTTCATCTTTATATTTTGATTTTATTACTTCTTTTTCTCCTTCTCCTTCCTTAACTGCAATGTAGATAACTCCATCTTTTTTTAGAACTCTACTCATTTCTTTTAAGACTTCTACCATGTGGTCTCTTGGTATATGAAAGAATGCCGCCATTGACCAAATTCCATCAAAGGTTTTTTCTTTGAAAGACATTTTTGTGAAATCCATAACTTTAAATTTTCCTTTTTTTACTCTTGTTTTTGCTTCATCTATCATTTTTTTTGATAGATCTATCCCAATTACATCTAATTTTTCTTCCATGAAATATTCTACGTCTCTACCCATCCCACAACCTACATCTAGGACTTTTTTTCCAGGTAGTAAGGAAATAAATTTAGAAAGTTGAAATTGAAGAAGTTTTTCATAGTTATATTTAGCGTATAATTCTGCTATTTTATTATATGTTTTTACAGCTTCTTTTATTTTCTCTTTCATACATTAAATTTAGTATATAAAGCTTTAAAAAGTTTGTTATTGTTTAATGGTTATATGAAATTTATTGCTTATGGGCATGAAAATGTCCTTGGAACACACAAAACTACGCTTGAATTTACTAAAGATGATTTTTTGAGTAAACAGGGAGATTGTATTTTAGGGATTAAATTAAGTGATGTTCCTTCTGCTCTTTCTGGAAAGGTTAGAATTCAATTGAAAGTTGGTGATTTTGTTGATGAAATTGAGTTTATTGCTAATGAAAAGTTTAAACATTCTAATGAATTTGTAATCAGGAAATCAGATTTTTTAGATGATAGAACTTTTGGCATTCATTCGAATAAAGCTGCTTGTGATATTAAGCAAGAAATTATCGAAGAATTAAAAAAAGGTAAAAAGATTGAAATTAGTTTGCATCTTATTGTTCTCTGATTCGTCTTAATTCTGAATTATGTTCCGCAACTTCTATAGATTCTCTTACAGCTACAGACCTCAATACTTCTGCTTCTTCTGCCCTTAATCTATCTGTTTCTTTTACTGCTTCGCGCCTTAAACTATCTGTTTGGGCCATAGATCTTAGTCTTATACTCTGTGCTGAACTATCATATGCATCCCTTATAATGTCCTCATGTATTGACGCATTTAATCCTATACCATCAAGATCCATTTTAGACCTATCTTCCAAATTGTCCATATAAGTTCCTTCCCTATTGCCTACAAACTGGTATTTTCCAAGAGTTGTGTCGGCTGGGCTTGCGTTCCATAAAGGAAAATCTCCTTCAAGCGGGCTGTGATAAAACCCTGCCCGTTCCATATGGTTTGGTGCCGCTTGTTGTCTGCCTATTTTTGTTCCCTCATCTTTTCCTGCTATGAAAGATGGGACTGCGATAGCAGCGGTATAAGCTAAAATTCCCAAACTCCAGTATAATATTTTTTTCCCTTTTGACATTGGCATTTTTATTTTCCCATAAATATTAATTAGTTTTTAGAATAAGTCGAATCTTTTAAAGCTTTTTATTTTAAAATTCTTCTAGATTTTGGCACAAAATTAAATAATTTGTTTTCTTTTAACTTCCCAGAACCACAAAAATAATGTTTATGTTTAATAATCATGTAACCTTGTCTTTCATCTTCTAACTCTATATCATATCCTTTTAGCCATTCTAGAAATTGTTCTTCTGTTAATTCTATTACGTTCTTCTTAGCATCTTTAAGTAATTGAGAACCTTCAATACTTAACCTAATTCCATCTTTTTCTATTGTTGCAAAGTATAAACCAAGTTCGTTTACCCTTACTTTTTCTAAATCAATATCTTTTAATCTTTTAGATATTAAGAAAACTCTTCCTTTATTGTTTTTAAAGAAGTAATAATCTTTTGGAAAATCTATATCAAATTGTTCTTTAAGTTGTTTTAGAACCCTATTTACTTCCTTTGAATTCATTGGTTGTTGTCTAAACATAAGAAATAAAGAAAAATTGTTGTTTAAAAGGTTTTTTAATTAAAGAATAAACTAGTAGCAAAATAACCAATTAAAAAAGTAATTGCAGTTAAACCTTCTCCCATAAAAATCATAGAAAAAAGATCTTGATTTACATGTTCATCTTTTTTATCGGTTCCATAACCCCAATATCCAATACCTACCCCCAATGGTAAAGCAAAAGCAGTACTAGTTACATAAGCCCCTAAACTAGTTCTTTGTAAGCAGCCAGCTAATAAACCAACTAATCCTTCTCCAAGTAATATCTTTTCACATGCAAATCTTGCCATTTAAAACAATAATACTAAAAAAGCTTTTAAATCTTACCAAAAACTTATTAAAGTAGAATTCCTAAATATAATCTAATGAAAGATATCAAAATTTTAGCTTTAGAGAATGCAGTAAAACATAAAGGTAAAGCAGACCATGGAACTGTTGTCGGACATTTACTAGCTAAAAACCCTGAGTTAAGGAAAAAATCTAAAGAAATTGTTGATGAAGTTATGAAAATGGTTGAAGAAATTAATTCTTTGAGTTTAGAAGAACAAACTAAAGCGCTACAGAAACTTGATGCAACAAGATTAGAAAAAAAAGAGATAAGAGAAGATCATAGTTTACCTGAATTAGATACTAGAGGAAAAGTAGTTATGAGAATTGCTCCTTATCCTTCTGGTCCATTACATATTGGAAATGCTAGACCGTCAATTTTAAACGATGAATATGTTAAAAGATATGGCGGAAAACTAATTTTATTTATGGATGATACAATTGGAAGTGAAGCAAAAAATATTTCTAAAGATTCTTATAAATTAATTAGAACTGGATTAGATTGGTTAAAAGTTAAATATGATAAAGAAGTTTACTATAAATCTGATAGATTAGAAATTTATTACAAATATGCTAAAAAATTAATTAAAAAAGGTAGAACTTATGTTTGTACATGTAATTCTACTACATTAAGAAGCAATAGAGAAAAAGGAATTCCTTGTAAATGTAGAAGATCTACTATCAAACATACTTTGAAAGCATGGGAAGAAATGTTTACTGCTAAAGAAGGTTCTATGGCTTTGAGACTTAAAACAAATATAGAACATCCAAATCCTGCCTTCAGAGACAGAGTTATTTTTAGAATTTCTGATAGAGAACATCCAAGAGTAAAGAAAAAATATAGAGTTTGGCCATTACTTGACTTTTCATGGGCTATTGATGATCATTTACTTAAGATGACGCATATTCTTAGAGGAAAAGATTTAATGATTGAAACTGATATGGAAAAATATATTTGGAAAGTATTTGGCTGGAAAGAACCAAAAGTTATACATCATGGTTTACTTCAATTAGAAGGTGTTAAGTTATCTAAAAGTAAATTTAAGAAAGAAGTTGAATCTGGAGAATATTCTGGTTGGGATGATCCTAGAACTTGGTCTTTGCAAAGTTTGAAGAAAAGGGGGATTTTACCTGAAGCTATTAGAAACTTTATTTTAGAATTTGGTTTGAATCAAAATGAGATTACTGCTCCTGTTGAAAGACTTTATTCTGAGAATAAAAAATTAATTGATAAAAAAGCAAATAGATATTTCTTTATTGAAGATCCTAAGAAAATTAAGATTAAAAAATCTCCTTTGGTTGTTGCTAAATGTCCATTGCATCCAGATGATGAAAAAAGAGGGCATAGGGTGATTAAAACTGCTGGAGAATTTTATGTACAGGAAAAACCTAAAGAAGATACTGTGTACAGATTTATGCATTTGTTTAATTTTAAGAATAATCAATTTATCTCATTAAAATATGATAAAAGTCTTGGTGCTAAGATGATTCATTGGTTGCCTGTTTCTGATAGTTTAGTTGAAACTGAAATTGTTATGCCTGATGGAAATGTTAAGAAAGGTTTGAGTGAAGAAGGGGTTAGAAAATTGAAACTTGGTGAGACAATTCAGTTTGAACGGAATTTTTTTGCTTGTTTAGTTAAGAAAGGAAAACCTTATATTTTTTATTTCGGACATAGATAGAAAGTTATTTAAATAATTGGGTTATTCTAAATTCATGGCAAACGAAATGTTGGAATACTTTAAAGCGAGACGTGCTTCAGAAGAAGATCTAATGAAAAAGTTAAGCATATCATCTGAAGAATTAGGCAGATTATGCGAAAAACCGGAGGCTAGAAGGATCATCTTGGCAGCTTATGAAACTTGCTGTGACCAAGATTATCAAAGGTATTCTGCCGCAGTTGAAGCTGGAGATTTAGAAAAAGCTGCGGAAATTGCTGAGAGTTCCGATAAAAAGTTTTTAAGTGCGCTCGGATTTGTCTATGGGAAAATAAGAACTTAAAATTCACCTAATTTCTTTTGTTTTTTTCCAGTAACATATTTTTTAAAAGTAGACCAAGATTTTCTAAATATTTCTGGATGTTTTTGGTAGTTTTTCTTTAAGAATTCTTTAGTTGTTGGGTCACTGGGATATCCTGAACCAATTTCACCATATTTTTTCTTTAATTCTTCTACTTGATTTTCTCTAGCTACTTTTGCTAAAATTGAGGCTGCTCCAGATTCTATGTAGTTTACATCGGCTTTGTGCTCAACTATTAAATTTACTTTTTGATTTAATCTTTCTCTTATGTATTCTTCATATTTTTCAATGTTTACGCTTGGACAATCAATAATTGCTGTATCTGGTTTTAATTCATTAATTATTTCTATTGTTTTTTCTGCTTCTAACCAATTTAAGTTTAGTTCATTATCTCCATCTACTGCCTCATCTATTTCTTTAGGTGGGATTTCAATTACTTTTGATTTAGCTATTTTTCTTATTTCTATGTCTAGAATTAATCTCTTTTTGTGAGGAACTAATTTAGAATCTTTAACATCTAACTCTTTTAGTTTTTTTATACCTTTTTCATCGAACATAGTTCCTGCTATGAATAAGGATCCTATGACGGGGCCTTAAGGCGAATAATACCGATTTGTTACTATTCTCTGCCTGCCTCATCAATGCCTAAGATTGTTTTTGTCATGTTCTAATTTTTATTCTTTCTGATATTTAAATCTAGTGATAACAAAACCTTTAAATAGGTTATTGTCTGAGCAATATTACGATAATCGGTGGGAGAATTTATCGGTTTGACATTTGATTTCGGTCTTTTGTCTTTCCTTTGAGCTTCGGACGCTGGTTGTCAAAACTTATACGATAATCAGCGGGAGAATTTATTGATTTTCTTGTTTGACTTCGGTCTTTCAGGTTTATCTTTGAACTTCGGACGCTGGTTGTCAAGATTTTTTTCTTATTCTTAATCTTTTCATTATTGAATCTTGATAGAATATTGGCCAGCCTTTTTCTTCTGCTGTATTAATAAAACTTTTATGTGGGTTTAAAACTATGGGGATTCCTGCTGTTTCTAACATATTTAGATCTCCACCTGCGTCACCCATTGCAATACATTGTTGTAAATTTACATTATATTTTTCAGACAATTCTTGCATTATCTCTGCTTTTCCTAGAGATAAATGAGATTTTGTTATTAACTCTCCAGTATAAAGCCCGCTTTTTATTCTTACCTTGGTTGCATGAACTTCATCAAAACCAAGTTCTTCTCCAAGCAAGCTTATTATTTCATGTTGTGATGCAGAGATTAAAACTGTGTAATACCCACATTCTTTTAGGTATTTTATTAACTGATATGAAGAAGGGTATATATTATTTTTGTATGTTTTTACAAACTCCATAGCATTTAGTTTTATTGTATTCATGAATTGGTTTTTTATTCCTTCTGCCCAATTTGAAAATACCCCGATGCATAGTTCATCGTGGGTGGTTTTACTTCCAACGAATAAACTTCTGTGTTTATTTAGATTCTTGAAGCTTTCTTCAGGGTATATTTTTTTATCTGTTAACAATTTCATAAATTCTATTGCACTTAGTCCACTGCTTAATGTTCCATCAAAATCTAAGAAAGCTATTTTTTCCATGGGTTTTAAAAAGTTGGTTAGTTTATATGTTTTTCGCGTCTGTAAAGGAAAGATAACTTTTATTAATATATTATAATAACTTATTTTATGGTTATAATAAAAAATAAAGTGCCTGTTGGTGCTTATCGCGAAATTGGAACTTACTTAAAGAAAAAGTCCCTTGTAGAATCTGTCAGATCTTACCGGTTTGTATTAATTTTTCTCTCAATTATCCTTTTATCTTTAATTTTTAATAAAGAGTCTACTATTAACAGCATAGGAATGTTATCTTCAATTTTTGGTGCTCTTCTTCTTGCAGTTAACTATCTTTTAAGCGATAAAACAATCTTCAAAATGTGTTGTGACAGCAATAATGATTATAATTCAAAATTTAAAGAAAAAATAGATGGGTTGATAATCCAAAGAAGAAATGCTGTGTTAGGCTTAATTTTGCTCTTCCTGGGTATAATTTTACAAAACTATCAAATTGCTACAGATCGTGGCTTAATAATTGTAATTTTTGCTTTGTCTACTTTTTATGTTTCTATAGTTTTGATCAAAATGTCTTTTATTGGGCCAGTACAATATTGATCAAATTCTTCTTCGAAACTTAAAATTTTGTCAAAATAATCTTCATCTTGTTCCAATACTTCTAAAGGAATGTTACAATTTAGAGTTTTTCCTACAACAATCTTTGCTGAAATAGGATCTTCTTGTCTTAAATCTTCGCTAACTTCTTCTATTTTGAATGAAATTAAACAAATATCTTTGCTAACCCCTCTGCAAGTTATTCTTATGTTTGTTCCTTCATTAATTATATTAACCCTTGCCTTATTATAATTTTGAACTTGCTCTTTAAAACAATCTAAATCTTTTCCGCAATCTATAGTACAGCCACTAATAAAAATTAGGCCTATTAAAATAATTATTAATATGTATTTCATTTTCTTTCTAATTTAAATTTTAATAAACTAATAAAAGTTAAGCCAACAATCCAAAATATTAAAAACAACATATTTCCAAAAACATCTTCAAAACCAACCCCATCTAAGGTTAATGTTTTTAGAGAAGTTGTACCCAACGTTAATGGAAATATTGAAGTTATTGTTGCAATATCTGTGGGCATTAAGTCTATGGGAATTAAAATTCCGCTTAAAACCATCAAAATCAGTACAAAAAAAGGGACTAATTGAACTGCCTGTTCTTTGTTTTTTGACATTATTGAGATGAAAAAACCTAGAACGGCCCCAAAAATCCCTATCAATAATATGAATAAGAAAACTGAAATGGGGCTTCCATAATTTTTAGCTGGGAAAAAAACATAAGCACTTAGGAATATTAAAAAACATTGCAAAAAAACAAAAATTAGATTTGCTATTAGTTTACCAAAAAACATTCCTGATTTGGAGATTGCTATTAATTCCCTATCTAGGGTTCCGTATGGTGCTCTTTCCCCAATTATTCTTAAAACCATTAATTGAGTTGTTATAAACAAAACAACTATTCCTAAGATGTTTGGAACATAAAAATCATATATCCTTAAACCCATTGAAGCGTAATTTGTCCAGTCAAGAGTTAATGAAGATGTTATCATATAAAAAAGAGCAATTATTAACAAGGGGGCAATTAAGTAAAAAAGTAAACTAAACTTTCTTTCTTTCATATTTTCTAATTCAAGTTTTAATGCTCTTGTGAATCCTTTCATTCTTCTAATTCCTTTCCAGTATGGTAAACAAATACTTCTGTCATAGTTGCATTTATTCTTTCAGTTCTATTTACAATTCCTCCAATTTCGTTTATTTTTTGCCCTAATTTAATTGCATTTGGTTCATCCGTTATTATTCTTATATTTCTTCCCTCACTAATAACTCTTTTAACCCCATCTATCTTCTTTATGTTATTGATTAATTCTTCTGTAACATTATCCAAGATTATATTTACGATTTTTCCGTTTCCGGGTAATCTTCTTTCTAGCTTGTTGGGTGATCCTTGTGCTGCTATATTTCCATCCGCTATGATTATAACTTCATCGCATTCTTCAGCATCATCCATATAATGTGTGGTGAAGAATACTGTTTTGTTCTGTTTTGTAACTAATCTGCTTAAAATTGTAATTATATTATTTCTTGTATTTGGGTCTAAACCAGTTGTTGGTTCATCTAAGATTAATAATTCTGGATCTCGGATAAGTTCCATTGCTAAAGAAAGTAATTTTGTTTGACCCCCTGATAATTTGCTTGCTTTTAGGTTTCTTCTTTGATCCAAGGAAACTATTGGTAGGATTTCTTCTATTTTTTCTTTTGGATTTTTAATTCCCCATTTTATTGCACTACTCATTAAATTTTGTTCAACTGTTTGACTTTCATAAATTTCTGGGCCTTGAGGAACAAAACCTACGTAATTGTAAACCTCTTTTTCTTTTATGTTTTTATCAAATACTTTTATAGTGCCCGTTGTAGGTTTTTTTCTGCCCACAATTGCTTCCATTATTGTTGACTTTCCAGTTCCGGCTGGTCCTAAGAGACAAACTAAATCTCCTCTGGAAATGTTTATATCTACATTATCTAGAATTTTAGTTCTTCTGTATTGTACTGTAAGGTTTTTTATTGAAATTGCATTTGTAATTGAAGGAGGTATGTTACTTTTTGGTTTTTCTTGAGTTTTATTTGGTTTAATGTCCAATTTCTTCTCTTTTAATTTTTTAAAACTTGGTTTTTTATATTTGAAAAAGAAAAATATTCCCACCAGGAGTATGATTGCTAGAACCGGATAATAAAAGAATGGATCCATTATTAATCCTTTAATTTGTTTTGTGGCTTTTTCTACAGTGGTTTCTGGAGGTTTTTGCCAAATTACTTCTCCGGTTAAACAGTTTGTAATGTTTTCTACTTGTCTTATGTTCGAAAAACAAGATGGAGTTTCAGTAAAATCTTCAACCGGTAAAAAGTAAAAATAAGGAGATTCAGAAATTTCCATAAAATCCCCATATGTTAATAAACCGTAATTTTCCCTAAAAGCCACCCCCTTGAGATTTATTGTTTTTCCATTTTTAAAATTTTTATAATAAAAAAGGGGTGCGCTTTTTTCAAAAATATTTGTATTTAAACTTTTTAAAAAAGAATTATCCATATTTTCTACGTCTTTAACCAAACCTTCCTGTAACGCTTTTTCTAATAATTTGGGATTCTCAGAAGAAAGCGCATTGATTGTTTCCCAACTTCCCCAACCAAAAAAACGAGGATTTGTTATTTCTTTGAAGCTGTTTACATTTTTTTCACCTTTCACCAACATCAAATAATTTGGGGAAGAAATGCCATTGTTTTTTATATCTGCTTGGAATATGGCTCTATCTCTTTCAGTGTAATAACAAAAGTTTGATATTTCTAAGTCTACATTTTCACAAGTATTACCCGTTGTAGGGATATCATCTGCAATGATCGTATCTGAAACCTCTTTAGTAATTTCTGGACAATAAACAGTGCAACTTGAAGAACCATCTTGCATTTCATAATCTAAAATGGGGGCTATTTTAATTTTGGTTATTGGTCCCGGGGGTAAATTGGTAAAAGTATGGCTCGTATAAATGTGGGCCCCAATCCAAGTTTCATCCATTTCACTTTTAATCACTGTATCTCCATTAAGAATCATATATTGTACCCCGTCTACCCCATAATCTAATTGATTATGAAGTCTAACCTCATATTCCCCAGGAATATTATTGAATTGATCCATAATCGGGAACATCCAACTAGCGGGACATTGAATTTGTCCTTCAGCTAAACATTCAGCAGAATTAGCCGTAAGGGGAATCATACAATTTCCAATAAATCTTCCATTTACAGTCAACTCTTTAATTACAACATCAGTGGGATTTGCCGCAATATAACTCTGGTAGCCAGATAAACATTCATTTGAGGTTACATTATTTATCTGTTTGTTTTCAGCACATTTACCCATTCTGCATATCCTATATTCTACCGTTAATTTTTCATTTGGTTCATAATTACATATTTTTAATCGTGTAACATCATTATCATTAACTGTATCCAAAAAGCTTGTTATCTCAAAATCTGGATTAAAACCCTTGCATCCCGGTATTAGGTCAGCAGCATATAGTTGAGGAATAGAAAAAATAAACAATAGTATAATCAATATTAGGCCCTTTCTATTTAACATACTTTTTATTCAATTAAATGGATATAAAAACTTTTCTAACTATATCAAATCATCTTCCCCCTTAAATAACTCAATTAAAAAAACTTATTTTTCCTTATTTAATATTTTAATTAATAAATAAACAAGTCCAAAAGCAACTATCAATTGTAGCAACGGCGGTAAACTAATCCATAAATTTTGTAAATCTTTGCTTAAAGTGTTAATAAATCTCACTATTGCTTCTACTCCACTTATAAGACTCAATACAATTCCTATCCAAGTCAAGGTTTTTCCTTTCATTTTCACCTCCTTCTTTTTCTTGAAAAATTAAAAAAATATTTCTCCCTTTTTGAGGGAATAATTAAACAAAGCCACATTTATAAACTTTTGTATTTTGTTACTACTGTTTAGTTATATTTATACTATAACTACAAAATATTAAGAAAGTATTAACTAAAACATTTTCACGTAATTTACCGCAGACTTAAGCCGTTTGTAAGCCCAATTCATTACATTTAAGAATAAAATCAAAACAAAAATATTTTCCTAACCAAAATCTTTATAAACAAAACCTTTTCTCAAATCTTATTATGGCAGATGATAAAACTCAAAAGATTAAAAATATTATGAAGCAACCTGAATTTATTAGAAATGTTGGTGTTTGTGCCCATATCGATAGACCTTTGAGTTAACGCTCTTAGTCCGATTTCATGGGAAATGCATTGGCGCCGATTCTAGGGTTTTTCAGAGTGATGGAACTGTAATTAAAGCAGAAGACCTTTTTAAAAAGGCAGCTATGCTAGGAAAAAAATTTGAAGAAACTGATGAGCATATAATTTATGATTTAACTAAAGAAAACTTTTTTACATTTTCTCTTAATAAAAAGACTGGAAAAATAGAAAAAAAACAAATTCAATTAGCTTGGAAATTAAAAGGGGGACAAACAGTTGATATAACTTTAAGAAATCAATATGGTATAACCACAACACCTGAGCATAAATATATTGTTTTTGAAAATAATGAGTTTAAAGAAAAACAAGCACGTGAACTTAGATTGGGGGATAGAATTGCTTGCCCAAGAAAAATTGAAGTAGAAAGTAAATTAAATCTTAAAAAGTATATCTTATTTAAACTTTCGAATAAAAATTTTTATGTCAAATTAAATAACGTTTTTGGAAAGAAAATAAAAAATCTTGTTTTAAAATATGGAATCAAAAATGTTCCTACAGATATAAAACATAAATCTTTGTATCATGGTGCCTGGCAGAATCGGTATCAAATAAAAGATTTGATGAATCTAATTAAAATCTTTGACTTAAATATAGAAGAAACATATGACAACATTGAAACTATAACTTATAGGACTGGAAAACAAAGAGGTAAAAGTTCTAATTCCATGAAACTACCACAAAACTTTAATGATTTTTATTATTTGGCTGGTTTACTTGTTGGTGATGGTCATAACAAAAAATTTATTGTTGGCAAAAAAGAACTAGGAGAAAGATTTACTGAAATATGTAAGAATCTTGGAATAACTTTAACTTTTAGAGAATATGATAGAACCCCAGAGATTGTAACCAATATTACTTTAATAGAATTATTAAATTCTTTGTTTGATTATCCTCTAAAACACAAATCTAAAAACGTTAAAATTTCTGAGTTTTTATTTCAATCACCAAATAATTATATTGCGAAATTTATAAAAGGTTATTTTGATACAGATGGATGTATAGAAAAGGCCAGAAGGGCTATAACTTTGAGTTCTGCAAGTGATCAAATGATTGATGACCTCCATTTGTTATTATTAAGATTCGGTTGTGTGGCAATAAAGGAAAAAGATAATACAATAACAATCAGTGGGCACTCTGCAATTAATTTTGCAAATGAAATTGGTTTTGGAGTTAAATACAAAGAAGATAGAATGAATGTTTTAGTCAGTAAAGTTAATTATGGCCATGTATGTGACACTATTCAGGTTGGTAATCAAGTAATGAACATTAAAAAGTTAATTTCTGATACAAATATGGATTGTTTAGCTTTCATAGAAGTTAAGAAAATAGAACAAAGTTATAGAGATACTGTTTATGATTTTACTGTAAAAGATAACCATAATTTTGTTGCAGAAGGCATGATTATCCATAATACAACATTTTCTGACAATTTATTAGCTGGTGCTGGAATGCTTTCAGAAGAACTAGCAGGAAAGCAATTAGCTTTAGATTTCCATGAAGATGAGCGAGAAAGAGGAATTACAATTGATTCTGCAAATGTTTCTATGTTACACCATTTTAAAAATCAAGATTATTTAATTAATTTAATTGATACTCCGGGTCATGTAGACTTTGGAGGAGATGTTACAAGAGCAATGAGGGCTGTTGATGGTGCCATTGTTGTTTGTTGTGCTGTTGAAGGGATAATGCCCCAAACAGAAACTGTTTTGAAGCAAGCTTTAAGAGAAAGAGTAAAACCGGTTCTATTCATTAATAAAGTTGATAGATTAATTAAAGAAGTTAAGTTAACTCCAGAAGCAATGCAACAAAAGTTTGTTGATATTATTACAAGAATAAATAAATTTATTGAGAACATTGCACCTGAAGAATACAAAGAAAAATGGAAAGTTAATGTTCAGGATGGAAGTGTTGCTTTTGGTTCAGCATTCCATAACTGGGCTTTAAGTTTTCCGTACATGAAAGAGAATAA
Source organism: Nanobdellota archaeon (assembly GCA_018829185.1). GTDB lineage: Archaea > Nanobdellota > Nanobdellia > SCGC-AAA011-G17 > PNOQ01 > JAHJUI01. The sequence goes on from JAHJUI010000007.1 coordinate 17,339, forward strand.
TTTAACTTTCAAAGATGTTTTAGATCATTATGAAAAAGAAGATTGGAAAGGATTAGCAAAAAAAGCACCTTTACATGAAGTTGTTTTAAATATGGTTATTAAACATCATCCAAATCCTAAAGATGCTCAACTTTACAGAATTCCAAAAATTTGGCATGGAGATTTAGATTCAGAATTAGGAAAAAGTTTGATTAACTGTGATCCTAGTGGACCTTTAGCTTTTGTTGTAACTAAAATTGTCGTCGATAAACATGCTGGTGAAGTAGCAGCTGGAAGATTGTTTTCAGGAACTGCAAGAGAAGGTGAAATGGTTTATATGAATATGGCAAAAAGGGAGATAAGATTACAACAAGTTTCTATTTACAAAGGTGCAAAAAGAGAACAGTTTGGAGAAATTCCTTCTGGGAACATTATTGGTATTGTTGGCTTAAAAGATACTTATGCTGGTGAAACTGTTTCAAGTGCACCTATGGAACCATTTGAAGCTATGAAACATATTTTTGAACCTGTTGTTACAAAGTCTATTGAAGCAACAAAGCCTGCTGATCTACCTAAATTAGTTGAGGTTTTAAGGCAGGTAAGTAAAGAGGATCCAAGTATTAAGATTGAGATTAATGAAGAAACTGGAGAAAATTTAATGAGTGGGATGGGTGAATTACATTTAGAAGTTATTGAAAATAGGATTGTTTCTGAAAAAGGATTGAAAGTTAAGACTTCTGAACCGATTGTTGTTTATAGAGAGACTGTACAACACACTTCTAGGGAAATGGAAGGAAAGAGTCCTAATAAACATAATAAATTTTATATCATTATAGAACCTTTAGAGGAACCTGTTTATCAAGCTATCAAAGCTGGTGAATTACCAGAAATGAGAATTAAGAAAAAAGATCAAGTTATCGTAGATAAATTAGTTTCTTTGGGCGTTGACGCAAAAACTGCTAAGAAATATAAACAAATTTACAAAGGCAATGTTTTGATTGATGGTACAAGGGGTGTTGTACACATCGGAGAGATTATTGAAATGGTGATGGATGCTTTTGAACAAGTAATGAATGAATCTCCGCTTGCTAGAGAACCAGGTATGAAAATGAAAGTTTCTTTAATGGATACTAAATTACATGAAGATGCAATTCATAGAGGTCCTGCACAAATTTATCCTGCTGTAAGAGAAGCTGTAAAAAATGCAATGGCTGATGCAAAAGCTGTTTTATTAGAACCTATTCAAGAATTGCAGATAGAAAGTCCTGGGGAGTATTTAGGAGAACTTTCTGCTTTAGTTCAAAATAAACGTGGTCAATTATTAAATGTTGATCAACAAGGTGAACATATTACTGTTAAGGTTAAGATGCCTGTTGCAGAGATGTTTGGCTTAGCTAATGATTTGAGAAGCTGTACAAATGGTCGTGGTAGTCACTTTGTTGTTGATCAGATGTTTGAGAAGTTGCCAGAAAATATGCAACAAACTATTATTAAACAAATTAGGCAAAGAAAAGGTTTGAAAACTGATGAAGGTTAATTTTATATATTCTTAAAAAATCGAAAGGTTTAAAAGATTTTCTACATTCTCGATTTTACAATGGTAGAATTAATTAATTTGGTTATGGTGCCCGCAGGTGAAGAATCTTCAAGGTCTAGTGATTGGAAAGATGAATTAAAAAGATTAAAAATAAAACCAATTTTTTCAGCTGATTTGCGAGCCCCACATCCTAGAGATCCACAAGTTTCAGATACAATGAAAATCGTTAGCTATAGAACAATGGATGGAACGATAAATGGGGTTCTTATTGATACTCGCTTTTTACCCCCTGAATTATATTCAAAAATGAGGATTCATGGTGTTAGAGGGTATGTACTTGGAGAAGAAGAAGGATTTATTTTTTATGTTTAAAAGAAAGAAGTTTAGCTATTTCTTAAAAAAATACAGCACAACAGCATAATTAACCAAAAGATTTATAAACACAGGCTTAGAGCTAAATAATACTTATATTTAGGAGGGTTATTATATAAAATGGCAAAGGAAAAACCACACATTAACATAGTATTTGTTGGTCACGTAGATCACGGTAAAAGCACATCAGTTGGAAGATTAGCTTATGATAGTGGTAATGTTAGTGAACAGCAAATGAGAAAATTGAAAGAGAAAGCTCAAGAGCTAGGAAAATCAGGTTTTGAGTTCGCATTTGTTATGGACAATTTAAAGGAAGAAAGAGAAAGAGGAGTTACAATTGATCTTGCTCACAGAAAATTTGTTTCACAAAAATTTGAGTATACTATTATTGATGCTCCTGGCCACAAAGATTTTATTAAAAACATGATTACAGGTGCTAGTCAAGCTGATGTAGGTGTTTTAGTTGTTGCTGCTAGCGATAGTGTTATGGCACAAACTAAGGAACACGTATTCTTGTGTAAAACTCTTGGTGTAGGACAAATGGCTGTTTTAGTTAATAAAATGGATGCTGTTAATTTTGATGAAGCAAAATATAATAAAGTAAAAGAAGATGTTTCTGCTTTGTTAAAACAAGTTGGTTACAAATTAGATGAAGTTTCATTTATTGCTGCTAGTGCATTACAAGGCGATAATATTGCTAAAAGGTCAGATAAAATGGCTTGGTACAAAGGTCCAACCTTACTTGAGCAATTAGACTTATTTAAAGAACCTGAAAAACCAACTGGATTACCACTAAGATTACCAATTCAAGATGTTTATAACATCGCTGGTATTGGTGTTGTACCTGTTGGAAGAGTTGAAACTGGTACTATGAAAGTAGGTCAAAAGATTATTGTTGTACCTGCTAGAGATGGAAAAGGTGCAATTGGAGAAGTTAAAAGTATAGAAATGCATCACGAGCAAATCACTGAAGCAATTCCTGGAGATAATATCGGATTTAATGTTAGGGGAATCGGTAAAAAGGATATTGCAAGAGGAGATGTTCTTGGTAGTATAGAGAATCCACCAACATTAGTTAGTGAATTCACAGCACAATTAGTTGTTTTGAACCATCCAACTGTTATGACTGTTGGTTACACCCCGGTATTCCACGTACACACATCTCAAGTTGCTTGCCAAATTACTGAGATTGTTAAGAAAATGAATCCAGCAACTGGTGAGGAAATCACTGAGAATAAAGATATTTTAAGAAACGGTGATGCAGCTATTGTTAAGATAAAACCAAGTAAACCTTTGGTAATTGAAAAACAATCTGAAATTCCACACATGTCTAGATTTGCTATTAGAGATGCAGGTTGTACTGTTGCAGCTGGTATGTGTATTGACTTAGTAAAGAAAGCAGCTTAATTTCTTTTTTTTATTTTGTATTTAAGTGAGAGCTGCGCTCGGCTGGCCTGCGGCCAATTAGAAATCCAAATATTTATATAAATCAAATAATAATTCAATATCATAAAATATGGTCCAACAAAAAATGAAAGTATCCAAAGAAATCCTAGAATTAGCAGAAAAAATAAAGAAATATAAAACTAAGATAAAATCAGAAAAAGAACTTAAAATTAAAAATGAATCATTAGAAAAGCAAGTAGAAGAATTAGAAAAGAGTATTAAACTCTTAAAACTTAGTACAATAAAACAAAATAACCTTCTTGAACAAATTAAAGAATTAGAAATAAATAAGAAAAATCTAAAATTAGATTTAGAGAAATCTAAAGAAGCATATGCCTTTGTTGTAACAACACCAAATGAAGCATCAAATACTGTTTACGGTGAGATCAGTAGAGAAATATCAAATGCCAAAAAAGAAATACTAATATGTTCTCCATGGATAACGCATATAGTTGATGAGCTTTCAAGTTTTAAAAAGAAAAATATTAGCATAAAAATCATTACTCGCCTTATAAAGGAAGATATTAAAAAAGGGATTACAGATTTAGACAAGTTTAGAGTTTTAAAAGATACATTTGGTGCTGATATAAGATATAATAATGATTTACATGCGAAAATGGTTGTAATAGATAATTCGGTTGCCATAATTTCTTCTGCTAATCTAACTAAAAAAGGTTTATCTGTAAATTATGAAGCAGGGATATGTTTAAAGGACAAAAATATGACAAATAAGGTTGCTCAATTTTTTAATGAAGTATGGGAAGAAAGTAAACCTTTAACACAACAGGCTATCAAAAATGTTTTATCAGAAAAAAAATGATGATATGGAAAATACACCTATTGATACTAAAAAATATGCTGAGATTGTCTCTGAAATAGAAAGGTTCATTGAATTAAAAAAGAAGAAACCAACAACAATTAAAGGAACTGTAGAAAAAGTTGATTTAAGCAATAACATTCTAACAATTAAGTTATCATCAGATAATCGCCCAGATTTTTCAAGAGGCTCTTTAGTTTTAATTAAAGAAGAAATTCCAGGCAGTATTGAAATAAGGGCAACAATAAAGGAATTTTACAATTCTTATATTAAATTAGATATCGAAACTGACCCATCAATGTTTGAAGATAAAAAAGTAATTATAGACACAGAAAAAACTAATGTAATTTTAGAGAGATTAAAAAGAGTAATTGATAATATTAAAGAAGGGAAAATTAATTCAGACAACATTAGAATATTGGATGTTTTGGTTAACAATAACAAACCAAAGTATAGTCAAAAAAAAGTTCCTTTTATTTCAAGAAAACTTAATGATGATCAAAAAAAAGGAGTGATGAATTCTATTAAAGCTGAAGATTTTCATCTGATAATCGGTCCTCCCGGAACAGGCAAAACTTATGTTATTGAAGAATTAATTAAACAATTTGTAAAGAGAAAACAAAAAACTTTGATAACTGCATGGACAAATTTAGCAGTTGATAATATAATAAAAAGATTGTCTAAAAAAGATACAAAGAATCTTGTGAGAATTGGCCCAATTGATGAAGTTGATTCAGAAATAAAGAAATTTTCTATATTTGAAAAGATGACGAAGCATAAAGAGTGGAAAGAAGTTGAGAGACAAATAGAATTGAGAAATGGATTATTCAAGCTAATTCCAAAAATAAAAGAAGAAAGGGATTTGGCTCAAAAAAGTATTGACCAAAACGAAAATACCTCAAAAATTCTTAATAGTGAACTGGATAACTATAATTTGGAAATAAAGAAGTATGAAGAATTGCTTCTAAACTCAATTAACAATAGTAACTTAACTGATATTTCTCCTATAACCAATGAATTAGCTCAAATTAATGAAAAATCTGGGTCTTGTTTATCTTTGAGTAGAAATATTTTACAAATGAATAATTTACAATCAAAAATGCCAGACCCAGAGCAATTAAGAATTTTAAAGAAATCTACAAGAAGTATGAAATTTTTTCTAGTTGGAAAAAAAGTTTCTTCTCTTTTTTTTCATAAGAAGGAAAAAGAAATAAAGAAGTTAAAAAGAAAATATGAAAAAAATAAGAGATATTTAGATGAAATTTCTAAACTTGAGACTGAATATGATAATCTAAAAAAATCTAATGAGGCTGAATTTAACAAAATTTATCCTGATGAAAATGGGTCTCCAGATAAAGATGCATTAAATTTTGAATATAAATCTTACAGAATTCTAGAAGATAAATATTTTCCAGCATTAAAAGAACAAGAGAACTCAAATATAAAAACATCAAAAATAAATCAAGAAGTTTATAACATTTATCTAGATTCATTAAAGAAAAAATCTGAGTTACTTGATGTTAAAATAGAAGGAGTAGATGCTGAAAGGGATATTCAAATTAATTATAAGAAAGACCGGCATAAAGAATATATAAACTTAATAATTTCATTGGATTTGTATAAGAGAAATATTGATAAATTAAAAAAGTCTATAATTTCCGACATTATTGATAAAGCAGACATAATAGCTGCTACTGCAATATCTTCTTGCCATCCATATCTAGATAATATTAATTTTGATATCGTAATCATGGATGAATCTTCTCAAGTAGCAAGTTTCATGTCTTTATTGCCTCTTTTAAAATGTAAAAAGTTCATCTTAGTTGGAGACAATAAGCAATTACAACCAATAGAGGAAAAGGATATATCCCCAGAGATGAATTTATCTATATTTAACCGACTTTTCGAGATGTATCCAAAAGATGCAACATTCCTTCCAGTCCAATACAGAATGCATAAAACCATAGCTCAAATTGCGAGTGAAATATTTTATGAGGGAAAATTAAGAACATCAAAACAAGCTGCTGAAAGAATATTAAACCTAAAAGTGGGGAAACACCTTTTTTTAAATCCTAAGATACCTGTTGTATTCATAGACACTTCTAAAGTTGCTTATTATGAAGATGAAGTTGGTTTTGGGTGTTCAAATACACAAGAAGCCAAGTATGTGGCTTATCTTGTTTCTTTATTTATTAAAAAAGGTATAAAAATGAAGGATATTGCTGTAATTACGCCTTATGTTAAGCAAAATCTCTTGATAAGGGAGTTTTTAGACAAAATTAAAATAAAAGATGTGGAAGTTAATACAGTTCACAAATTTCAAGGAAGGGAAAAAGATATAATCATAATGAGTTTTGCTAAAAGCAAGAAATACGCATTCTCATTGTATAAATTGAGATTTATTGAAAATAACACTTTAGTTAATGTTGCAATAACTAGGGCTAGGAAGAAGTTAATCTTAGTTGGAAACTCTAAAACACTAGCTCAAAGTCAGCTTTTAAACAAAGTTATTAGTAAAATAGGAAAGGAAAATAGTGTATTTCTATGAATTATTAAGAATCAGTATTTAATGTATAGAATTTATCACAATCTATCTAATTGGCAGCAGGCCTGCTGAGTGCAGCTCTAAACTACTCAAAATTAAAGAAAAAAAATGTTAAGAAGCAACATAACTGTTACTACCAATATTGTAATTTATTCCATCACTGCAAGTTAAAACAACAGTTCCATCTAAACCTGTTCTAAATATATCACTTCCAATTGCTGTTAATCTATCTAAAGTTTCTTGAGTTGGATGTCCATAAGAGTTAGGTCCAACTTCAATCACTGAAACTTCCGGTAATATATTATTCAAAAAGGTTTGAGTTGAACTATACTTGCTTCCATGGTGATGTACTTTGTAAACTTCTAAGTCACCCGGACTTATTGTGGCTTCACACGTATCTGTACAATCTCCTCCAAACAACAAATCTAAGTTAGTATATGTTAATTCCATAACAATCGATTTAGTATTTTCATCACTATTATAACCTGCTTGCAAAATTGTTGCTGTAACGCTTGGTCCTAAATTTATGTTATCGTTTTTAACCAAAGTTTGTCTTTTTCCAGAACATGCACTTACATACTGATCATATTGTGTTGTTGTATAGCTTCCACCATGATCATAACAAACATCTGGGTTTAATGCATCTACCACAATATCTAAACCACCTAAATGATCTGCATGCATGTGGCTAGCAATTACATAATCTATCTTATTGTAACCAAGCCCCTGTATATAAGAAACTACACTGCTGCCTTTATTGTCTTCTCCTGCATCTATTAATAAAGTATAACCATCTGGTGTTATGATAAACTCCGAGTCTCCTTGGCCAACATCTATATAATGTATTTGTAAGGTTCCAGTAGAATCATAATGGCAATCGCTTGTATCATAGCCACCACAATTACTTAAGCAAGCCAAATTTCCATAATCATATCCTTTAGTTACACAAGTTTGACCTCCAAGATCAGTTCCATCACAAACTTCAGGAGATTCTGTAAGATTATCTCCGCATACAGGTTGGTTTATGTCACAATCACCACAAATTCCTCCACCATCAACATATCCTTGCTCTTTAGATGTACATATTCCATCACAAGCACATTTCCCGGGAATAGATACGCAACTTCCACTAGTACATTGACTGGAGTCATAAGTACAATCTACATTACAACTCAACGCCCCACCTTCAAAACCTAGACTTAGACAAGTTTCTCCACCAAAATCAATGTTATCGCATTCTTCAGATCCTTCTTTTAATCCATCACCGCAAACTGCTGTTGCACAATCTTCAGGACAATTATCTGCATTCTCCCCACCAATGCATTTACCATCTCCACAAAATGGTGGAGCCGCTTTTACATTAGTCGCGCTGTTACACAAAATAAACAAAACTGCTAAAACTAAAATTGTTAAATAAAAATTTCTTTTAATATTTACCACCCCTTTAAAAAAGATTTTGATTTGGAGCTCTGGTGCAACCCTATAATTTTTAAATAAAAAACCTCTAAGGTTTCTGTAAAGAAACCAAAGAGGTGAATCCAATGAATAATGAATATTCAGATTATTTAAAGTTTATTGATGATGCTTTAGAGCTTGCTAAAGCCC
>JAHJUI010000008.1 GCA_018829185.1 Nanobdellota archaeon
GTTAAAAGAAAATATGGCTCTGTTTTGAGAAACAAAACTTTTGCAACCCAAAAAGTGGAATTAGTAAGTAAATTAATTGCTTACAATTTAGATAGAAAGCAATTAATTTTTAATTACTTTTTTAAGGGTTGCACCAGAGCTTGGTTATGGGAAAGGCGTCAAATGCGCAACCAAGGGAGCAATCAACTTCCAAAGGTAAGGCGCTACAATAATCAATAAGGCTATGATAATTGTATGAAAAAACACCCTAGCAAAATGTATCTTTTCTCTTAACATTCCAAAGGTAACTGCCCCATATATTTTAATAAAAGCAATTAAACCTACAAATAAGTAAATATAATGAATTGGAAAAGATACATCCCAATTAAAATAATTTATAACATATTCTGCATTCAAATTTATAAAAATAAATAAAAATGTAAATGGAAATACATGCAAACTATCTATAAGCCACCTTCGATGAATATCTCCATGCAAAAAAATCATTTCTAAAACACTTAAAATAATTGACCAGATTATCACAGGAAAAAATACCAATCCTGTTGCAATATAGTCAAAAGCCATAAAATAAATTTGAATTTAAGCCTATATAAATTTTACTTATACTCTCTCCAGCGGTATCCACACTTAGTACATTCAAAAAACCTAGTTTCTGCTTCATCAGAACTTCTAGTTTGAACTAACCAGTAATAAGCTTTACTATTATTACATTTCTTACATTCTGCTTTTATTTTTGGTAAAGTCTCAATCCTTTTATTTCTAACTTCAATTTCTTGGGCCTTATCTAACTTAACCTTCTCTTTAATTATCAAATTATTTTTAACCCTAGGTGTGTATCCACAATTAGCACATGAAAATTTTTTTTTCTTCTCTTCACCCTTAACAGTTAAAATACTCCCACATTTTGGACAAAACATTGAATTTGTCATTTTTATTTTCCCCCCAAATTGAACATCTCAACAAAAACTAACTTTACCCAACCAAGTTTAGGTATTCTAAACAAGGTTTTTCCCAACACTCTATCTTCCGATATTTCTAGTTCAAGCAAACCGGGGTCACTTTTACTATTGTGGTCTCCCTTGGTTTGGAAATAATAATCATTATCTTCCCAAGCCTTAACAACCCTATGTATCACTGGATATACAGTTGTTGATTGAAACACAATCACGTCCCCTACTTTTATGTTTTTCGGTTCTGTACCCTTTAAGAAAATTATATCCCCCTTAACAAATCCATTCTTGAAAACAAACTCTTCAAAATCTTCCTTATAAATATTATTCTCTTCATACCAGTCTTGATTTAATTCCCACCATTCATCAAAAGGTTGCTCATGCTCCATACTTCCAGAAACAACAGCTACAATAGGGTAGCTAGTTCCAAACGCTAAACCAATTAATGGATAGACTATGAATTTTACAATTAAAAAAGCTAAAATAAAAGCAACTATCCAACTAGCAATAGAATCATCATGCCAAACAAATTTCCAAAATTTCTTTAAGGCATTTTTAAAACTCATTTATCGAAGTCTAGAAAAGAACTCACATAAAAAGGTTTCTATTTTATTGCATATAAACATAATCTAAAATTTCTAAATCCTTTGGCGGAACTTCTCCAAACTCACAATATTTGCAAGTAGGGTCTAAGCCAACCCAATCTTCATCCATTTTATAAATCCTAGCAGCATCTGGTAAATAAACTTGAACATAAGCATGTCTTTTAACCAAAACAATTCTTGAATCAAGTCCAATACTTTTTAACATAATTGAAAGCAAAATCGCTTCATTTTCACAATCACTACTTCCGCTTAAAAGCGTTCTTTCAGGAACCTCAATTATTTGTTGATCTGGATCAGGAAGATACTTAATTTCATCTCTAACAAAATAATAAAATGCTTTAGCATAACAAACATCTTTCACTTCCTTGCAACTGCTTCCAACTTTTCCAACAACATGTTTCATAAAATCGGATATAACTAAAGACCTAGCATCTTGAATTGAATTAATCCTATTTTCTCCATCGTAAGAAGGAGCATTTCTCAAAACATCATCCAAACTAACCCTAAAATTTGGTTTAGGGTCAATTTTTACAGCATAATAAGAAACTGTCATTAAAACAATCAATAAAATAAGAAAAACAACCAAAATTATTTTCAATGGGCTTCTTTTCCCTTCAATCTCCTCTTCAAACTGTTCCATTAAATTCATCTTAACTAAATATTTCTAATTGGAATTTATAAAACTTACAGTTTTCATTCTTACAAAAATTTTTAGGCAATCAAGAGGAATCTAATTTATTTGATCTCTCTATTATCAAAAAGAAAAAATAGTTTTTCTAAGAAATTTCACTTTGCCATAATTCAATTATTTAAGGTTTTTAATTTCTACAAGAAGGTCTTTATTTCGTTTTTTCAAACCTTCAACTGCTTTCAATAAGGCTTTAACTGGATCACCGGATTTTACTTCTACTGTTATCTCTGGTTCACTAATCAAGGGATGCTTCATATCATATCCAGCAACTTCAACAGTTTTATCTTCCCATAATTCTTTTCTCAAAGCATTACAAAGAGTATGATCTTCTCCAATAATCTCTATTACCACCATATTTTTAGTTTTTTCTAAAATCTTGATTTCCATTTTAATTTAAGTTAAAGGCACTGTATTTTAAAGCTTTCGTTTTTCCAAAATCCAACATCCAACCCTAACTTTATGCTCTTTTTTCTTATGAAATTCCATACTTTTTTTAATTGGAAAATCAAATCCTATTATTCCATTAACAAGAAATCCATTTTCTTCACATAAAACATTAATAAATCCTTTACTTTCTATTTTATGTATGGTATAAATCTTATCAGCAACTTGCATTGCCTTCTCTAAAAACGGCTTATCTGCTTTCCTATTCTGAACCCCAAAAGGAGGATTCTGAATAACCAAATCTACTTTCTCCTTAAACTCAGAAATATCAATATTCAAAAATTCTACATTGTTAAACCCACAATTAGCTTTTGCAATTTCAATAGATTCTTCATCTTTATCAACAAAATAAACTTTTTTAGCATTTAGCGCTAAACAACCAATCCCAAAAATACCATTACCACAACCAAAATCAGCAATTACTTTTTCTTCAATGTCTTCATGTAAAAAAGCATGCCAAAGAATATGTGCAACAATCTCTTCATCTGTAGAATATTGTTCTAACTCTACTTTCGGTTTCTCAACCTTTTTTAATTTAGAAAGAAAAATAGCTAATTGTTTTTTGTTCATTTTTTAGCTCTTAATAGGTCAGCAATTGTAATTAATTCATCTTTAAAATTAACATCTTTTTTCCCTATTTTCTTTTCATACTTTTCAATCAAACTTATGTTTAAATAAACTTCTAATTTCTTAGCAGTTTTAAAACTTGGTTTAATATGCCCAGATTCTATGCTATGTATTAAAGATTCCTTTTCAGCAATTTCTTTAGCTAATTCTTCTTGCTTCAGCCCTTTTTTTTCTCTGCCTTCTTTAACAATTTTAGAGTAACCATCAACTATCCCCTCGGCCAAATCATCTTGTTTAATTCTTGTCTTTTCTTGAATTCTTTTATTCTCTTCATTTACAATTGTTGGTTGTAAAGGAACTACATTTCCAAACTTAGAACAATTCCCACAAACATGCATAACAACCCCTTCAACAACTGCTTCAATTAATTTTTCCTCTTTGCCACACATTTCGCATTGCATTTTAGAATTACCTCAAAATAAGAGATTTAATCGTTACTTAAATATTTTTTGTTTCAATCATCAAAACCCAAAATATCAACTACTTGAGCATAACCCCTATAACCCTCATAAACTTCTCCATTAATAACTAAAGTTGGTGCAATATCAACACCATATATGTCCCTTAGAGTATTCAAAGCAGGATTATTTGTATTTATATCAAAAGCAAAAACTGCTATTTTTTCCCCATATTTGTTGTAAAGGCTATCCAAAAAAACTCCTTGTTCTTCTGAAACAGTAGATTTTCCTTTTTCATCATTTTCTTTATTTGTATAAAAGAATAATATAATATTCACGTCCAAATCACATTCGTCCTTAATCTCTTCCAATAATAAATAAGTTTCAACTTCCACTAATTGATAAAACTCTTTCTGGATTAAAACCATTTCATTTTCTTTTCCTAGCCTTTTTTCCAGTATAGAAATTTGTTTTCCCAAATAAACTCTATCTTCCCACAGTTCATCAGATCCTATCTCACAAATATCTCCTTTCTTGATCAAATCATATTTCAATTCAATCCCGAAAAGTCTTGCTCTCAAAACATCTTCATTATAAGTAATTTCATTAATCAAATAATTAGAAAACTGCCAACCGATAGCCATACCAACCAAAAAAACTAAAGCAGTAAATACAAAAACTATAGTATATTTTTTCTTGCTTACTCTTCTTTTATGTTGTTCTACCATTTCGGTTCCCATCTAAATATAAATCTCACCAAAGCAACCAAAGTAAATACAATGATGAAAAATATGTATACAAAGAGATAAACAAAATAGTTTATAATATTAACTCTTTTTTCTCCAGTATGTTTCTTAGCTAACTTAAATACAAAGAATGACATAGCCATAATAAACAACCCAATTAATATTCTTGGATCAGTAAAAAAATTCATTGGGTGGAAATCTCTAAATACAATTTGGAAATTAGACAAACTCCACAAATATAAAGATCTGAATAATCTTATAATTATATCAAAGAAAAATTTAACAAAAACAAATACTGAAAAAGCAGTTAAAATTACAATTAAAGGCAAATAAAAAACACCTAAATCTCCATACTTTGGACTAAATAATCGCTTATATTTAACAAGATTATAAAAAGTCCCATAATTCCATCTCAACCTCTGTTTAAATAAAGATACAAAATTATTGGGAACTTCTGTAACAGCATAAGAATCAATAACATGCATAACTTTGTGGTGTTTTTCAACAACTCTTAGCCCCAATTCAAAGTCTTCTGTTAAGTTATGTTCATCATAATAACCATATTTTTTAAAAATCTCCGCCTTTATAACAGAAGCTGCTGGAGCAACGCTTAAACTATCTATGAAAGTTAATATTTTCCTACTAAATGCTGCAACAGTATATTCAATTAATTGCATTCTTCTCAAAAAACCCTTTGTTTCAGTTGGTCTAACTGCCGGTATCACAATTGCGACAGAAGGATCTGAAAAATAACTTAGTGCTTTTTTCAATAAATCCGGTTGCATAAAAGTATCCGCGTCCAAAGTAACTATAATTTCACCTTTAGCCTGTTTAATTCCAAAATTCAATGGGACTGCTTTTATTCCACCGCTATTTTCTCTAGTAAAAACTTTTATCCTTTCTCCAGCGAAACTTTTAGCAATAGCATAAGTATTATCTTTACTTCCATCATCTACAATTATCAATTCCAATTTTTCTTTTGGATAATCAATTTCATTAAAAGATTCAATAATTTTGGGTATATTTTTTTCTTCATTATAAGCAGGGACAACTATGCTAACCATAGGTTCCTCTTTGAATTCCCTACTTTGCAATTTATTTTTATTTTGAAAATATACCACCAAATAGAAAATTCCTACAAAAATGCTTACAAAATATATTATATAGGTTAAAAAAGGCAATTCCATAAAAACAAGCAAATTAACTAAATATATTAAGCTTTCTTTTCTTCCTCAGAAACTTCTTTAATTTCTGACACTTCTTCTACTTTTTCTTCAACAACCTTCATTTTCTCAGATAATTGTTCATGGACAACATCAAAATAATCATAAAACTTATCAGTTAATTTCAATAATTTAGTTCTTCCAAACTTTTCACTTGTAATAAAACCGGCCTCAAGCAAAAAACCAATATGATCATAACTTTTATTGCCCCTCATCTTAACAACGTCTGATTGAACAGAAGGTTGTTTATATGCTACAATTGCCAAGGTTTCTTGAATCGGAACATTCATTTCAGCATTTTCCAATAATTTTTGTGTTAAATGTAAATGTTCTTTTTTAATATTTAATTTCCATTTATCTCCTTCATTAACAATTTCTAAAGCAGAGTCCTTACTTTCATATTCTTTTGCTAAAGCTTCTAACACTCCTTTAACTTTTTCTATAGGAATTATATCACAATGCTGAGAAATTTCATCTAAAGTCAAAAATCTTCCAGTTGTAAATAAAATAGCTTCAACCTTCTTTTGTTGATTTTCCATATAGTTAGAACTAATTGTTAATTTAAAAACATTTCTATACGATTGCAAATCTCAAAATAGCCGCAATTCCACCAAGATCTTTTAATTGAACTCCTTCTCTTGTCTCAGTAGAAATCAATCTAACAACTGCCCCAGTATTTTCAGCCTTCTTTTCAAACTCTTCGCTTTTCTTATCATCAAATTCTTCAGAAATTAAAATAGTTTCAACAGCACCTAACTTCAAAGCTTCTTCAACTTCTTTTTCCCCATAAGCTGCTTTACCTGTATCTTTTGATAACATGTCTAAAAATTTATTCATAATATCTTTTTCTTCAGTTATAGCTTCTTCAGCTAAAATATCTTTACTTTTCTCAACTAGTTCTTGTAAACCAAACTCGCCAGTATAACTTAAATCTTGAACAGCAATTACCTTATCTTTTAATTCTTGATTCAAATAAGATCCATCTACAAACTCATTTTTTGTATGTCCCGGACCGCCAACTAAAATTCCTTTTAATTTTGTTTTTACTTCCAAAAATTCTTTATTTGCTGCACTAGCAATTTTATTAAAGAAATCTTTTGCGGCAAGTTCTCTTATTCTAGCATAACGGGCTTGACTATTATGTACTAAAACACAATTTGCAATAAAATTCTGGTTTTTTACAGAAATATCAACTAAACTAAAATCGCCTTTCTTTAGTTCTATAGAATCTACTTTAATTTCTTCTGCATTTTCATTTAATAAACAATCTCCAATTCCCAAATCTTCAGTAGCCTTAGTTTCTCCGTTGGAAAGAAAAAATAAATGGTCTTTTGAAGCTAAAATTTCATTATCGCTAGTTTTTATTAAAAAAGCTTCATTTTTTTTAACATCCCATCTGTCTAAACATTCAGAAAATTCAAATTCTTTTGTAAAAAAATTATAAGATTTTAATAAATCTCCCTTTTTAACATCAGAAATTTTAATTTGGGAATTTTTTAATTGAACTATAGAATCAAAGTCAATGCATTGCCCCCCCTTAGTTGTTTTTCCAGGAACATTAGAATGAAAATTTGCAGATTCTATAATTGAATTTCCCTTAAGGAATCCAATATTTCCCTCTCTTTTATCAACAACTATTAATCCAAAAACTTCATCATGATCCATCATCTCCTTAAGTAAATCTAATTGAAAAGTTTGATCACACCTATATGTTCTGGTCTTCATTGGTTTTGGGGGTTCAATACTCCAAACTTGAATATTTGATTGACCTTCTCTTTCAGAAACATTACCTGCAAAAGCAGCTAAGCCATTAGCTGGTGTTTTTTTAAATAAACGTAAATGTCTAATCATTCTTTCTAAAGAATCAATAACATGTGTTCTAGTTGTTTTATCTTTAATATTACTTGCAGTACCTTGCTCTTCTTGTAAATGCTGTATAATTTTAATTAATTCGTAACCAGCTGGAATGTAAACCGAAACAAGCTCCGTGTGTCTACCTCGAATACCTTCTAATTCCTTTATGAACTTTTTTAGTTCTTTCTTTTCTTTAACTTCCATAATTAAAAAGGTAAAATTATGCGTTTATAAAATTATTGAAAAAAAGAAAAAGAGTTTTATGAACTTTCTACTTCCTCATCTGGAATAGTATATTCTGGCCTACAATAACCGCTAACCCACCAATCACCAGATTGGCATGGAGGTTGATAGCAAGAATTACCTCTTTTAACACAAGGTACACTATATTCTACTCCATCGTTAGTTCTACAAGTCTTACCTTCATAACACGTTACATACCCTAAGCCTATAACTCTCGATGAATCAGGAACATCACACTCTTCCCCCGGATTTGCAACAAATCTAGGAGAGTTTTGTGGAGATTCTACAATTCCAGGATAACTCGTACATCCAGAAACAATCAAAGCCATTACAGCAAGAAAACTCATGATTAAAATTATTTTATTCATATTTTCACCTCTAAAATTTTAGAGCTTTTCGTATTTATATATTTTATGGTAGCTCAATTTACAAAGCTTATTTCAAACTTCTTACCAAAACTAATCTCTGCCTTACAAACAGCTTTCAAATCATCTAAAAATTCTTTCAAATCTTTCTCAAATTTCTTCTCAATAACTAATTTAACTTCTTCTTTCAAACTTTTATTATTTTTAGTTTTAAATTGTCTAACTTTAGAAATAATTTCAATTGCCTTTTCACCAGCTTTCAAATCTCCTTTAACATTATACTTTTTAGGCCAAGAAGAAACATGAATACTTTTCTTTTCAAAATAATTTTGATAAATTTCTTCAGTAATGTGCGGAATAATTGGAGCCATTAATTTAAGTATAGTCAAAAGAGAATTATACAAAGTATATTGAGCGGATTCTTTAGCTTTCTTCCCCCTTTTTTCTTCATTGTAAAGCCTATCCTTAATAATTTCCAAGTAATAATCACAGAAGGTATTCCAAAAAAACTTCTCTACTTCAGATTTAACTTTAGAATATTCATATTTTTCAAAAGAGTTAGTAGATAACTCAATAACCTTATCCAATTTTAACAATAACCATTTATCAAAAGCTTCTAAATTCTTAATATTTTTTAACTTATATCCCTTTAAATGACCAAAACTAAACTTAGAAGCATTAATTAATTTAACAATCATCCTTTTACCAGCAACTAATTCTTTCTCTTGAAATGGCAAATCCTCCCCTAAACCAGCAGAAGCTGCCCAAAACCTTAAAGCATCTGCAGGATAATCTTCTAATAACTTAATAGGATCAATAATATTTCCTTTACTTTTACTCATTTTCTTTCCTTTAGGATCAAGACCCCAGCCAGAGATTATTATGTTTTTCCAAGGAATAGAATTATTATGAAGATATGCCTTTACAACAGTGTTAAATTGCCACTGGGCTATAATATCATGCGCAGAAGCTCTCAGATCCATAGGAAACATTTTCTTAAAAAATTTATCATCTTCATTCCACTTACAATTTACCTGAGGTGTTAAAGAAGAAGTCGCCCAAGTATCTAAAACATCCTCTTCAGGAATAAACTCATCACTACCACATTTACATTTTCTTTTTGGTTTATCCTTTAAGGGATTAACAGGTAAATCTTTTTTATCAGGCAAAATAATTTCTCCACATTTTTTACAATACCAAACCGGAATTGGAATGCCATAAAATCTCTGTCTAGAAATACACCAATCCCACTGTAAACCCTTAACCCAATTTTTATATCTGCTTTCCATATGTTTAGGATACCAATTAATTTCATTACTTAATTTTAGAAATTTAGATTTTAAATCAAGATATTTAATAAACCACTGTTTTGTTAATAAAAACTCAATTTCAGTTCCACATCTTTCATGAACATTAACAACATGTTTTATTGGCTCTTGTTTGATTAGTAAATTATTTTTCTTTAAATCATCTATTATAGCTTTTCTAGCTTCTTTAATTTTCATACCTTCGTACTTACCAGCAAGTTTATTCAATCTTCCATCTTTTGTCAAACAAACCTTCAAAGGCAGATTATAAGCCAAATACCACTCAATATCTGTAGTATCCCCAAATAAACAGCACATAACAATACCAGAACCTTTTTCAGGGTCTGCTCTTTCATCTTCTAAAATCGGAACTTCATGATTAAACAAAGGAACTTTTGCTTTTTTTCCTTTATATTTTTTATATCTTTTATCCTTGGGATGATAAAACAAAGCAACACAACTTGGTAACAACTCTGGTCTTGTTGTAGCGATAATTAAATCTTTATTATCAACCTTAAAAACAATATCATTAAAAGTACTATCAAACTCTTTATCTTCTAATTCAACTTGAGCAATAGCTGTCTGACAAACAGGGCACCACATATAAGGAACTTCTTTTCTATATTCTCTGCCTTTTTCATACAATTCAATAAAAGATAATTGCGAAACTCTTTGAACTCTCTTATCAATAGTAGAATACAACAAAGACCAATCAACACTTAAACCTAAATCACTCCAAATTTCTTTAAATTTCTTCTCATACTCTTTTGAAACTTCTAAACACAACTTAATAAATTTTTCTCTTCCTAGTTCCAAAGCATTAACTTTTCTTTGTTTTTCAACTAATCTTTCTGTAGGCAATCCATTATTATCAAAACCAAAAGGATAAAATACATTAAATCCATTCATTCTCTTGTATCTTATTATAAAATCAACATGTGGGTAAGAAAAAGCATGCCCCATATGAATTTCCCCAGAAATAGTTGGTGGGGGGGTATCTACAGAAAAAATTTCTTTCTTTGAATTAGGATTAAATTTGTATAATTTCTCTTTCTCCCAAAACTTTTGCCATTTTTTCTCAATTTCCCTTAAGTTATATTTATCTTTCATTCTAACCAATAAGTTTCATTCGCTTTTAAAAACCTTTCTTTAATACAAATTCAAAGTTTTGTGCTTCATTGAAAAAGAATAATTCAAAAGATCAATTGCCAACCCATCATTAGCAGCAATTACCTGAACACCCGACTGTTTCTGAATTTCCCTAGCTTGATAAATTGGATTCATCTCAAGCATTTTCTGGCCAAAATGTTGAATTATTGCAATTCTTGGATTTACCTCTTTCAAAATCTTAACAACATCATCACTAGAAAGATGATCATCACTTTTATGTCCAAATGGTTTCAATGTATTCAAAATCAAAATATCAGAATTCCTCAACTCATCAATTAAATCTCCAAAAAAACCAGTATCCCCCGTATAACTTAAGACAAATTTTGGTGTAAAAAACTTAAACCCTATTGCAGTACTATCTCTATGTTGTGCCTTCAAGGTTTTCAATTCAATACTCTTACCAAACTGAACATCATTCCCAACTTCCAATGCCATATATTTGTCAATATAGCTTCTATGGCTTTTAGTTAAATAGGGCCTTTCGCCATCATGCCCATAAATAACAGATTTACTAGCTAACAGAATTCCTGATTTATCTATCCCCCCATGAGTCATTGCATCAATAACTGCATTAACATCATTACAATGATCTAAATGAGCATGAGTACAAAGCAAAACATTATTGGCCCTTAAATTAATTCCATATTGTTGGGCTTTAACTAAAGCTCCCGGACCAGGATCTATATGGAACTGTATTCCATTAACTCTTAAAATTATTCCGCCAGATGATCTAAGCTGTTTATTAACAGCAAATCTTCCACCTCCGGTCCCCAAAAACACTATTTCATTGTCCGCGATAGAGATCCCTCTAAAACACTTAACAGAGCAATTTATTTTAAGATTTCTATTCTTAAAGCGCTAAATCAAAATATTTAAATACTAACCTTGAAATCATCTTGAATAGCGGGACGGTAGCTTAATCTGGGATAGCACTAGACTGAAGATCTAGGGATTGGGGGTTCAAATCCCCCTCGTCCCATTCAAACCTTTAGAAACCTTTATTAATGTTAAAGTACAAAAAAATAACAAGGTGATATCATGAAAAAAAAGGGAGCGATTGAACTTTCTATGACCACTGTCATTGTTATCGTACTTGGTATTGTTCTATTAAGCCTAGGTTTAATTTGGGTAAGAAACATTTTCGGTCAAGTTGGGGGGGTATCTGATGATGCATTTAATAGAGCAAATGATCTTATAGGAGATTTAGAATCATTTGAGGGAAGTTTCTTAACTGTAGTTCCAGATGAAATAGAAATCTCTCAAGGTGGCGACGATGGAATAGGGGTGGTTATCAATAATGAACAAGAAACTTCAATTATTGTTACTATAACTATGTCTAGTAGTGATCCAGAACTAAAATGTGGTTTCCTAGATGGAAGAGAATTAGTAGGTAGTACAGAACAATTTACTCTAGATTCTGGAAAACATAAAAAATTCACAGCAGGCGTTAAAGATCTTGAAGGAGATTTAAGAACGACCAGTTGTAAAATAAAAGTTTTGGGAACCAATGAACCAGATAATGAAAGAACCTTAATTGTAACTGTAAAAAAACAATCTAGTTTGTTTGGGTAAACCTTAAAAACTCTTATTTCTTTTTTATTTTATGTTAACTAGCCTAGATTTATATTTCATGATAAAGGAACTATCTTTCTTAGAAAGCTCTAAATTATCTCAAGTTTACAATCCAAAGAAAAAACAATTACTTCTCCAATTCCACACAAAAGTAGGGAAAGTAATTCTAAACATAGAAGAAGATAAAATATTTCTAACAGAAGATAAAGAACAACAAGAAACAGCAACTAACTTAGCTATGTTTCTAAGAAAAAAGCTTTCAAATGCAGTTGTCAAAAAAATAGAACAAAAAGACTTTGAAAGAATATTAATCATAACCTTACAAAAAGAAAAGAAATTCCAATTAATTATAGAATTATTCAGTAAAGGAAATGTAATCTTAATAGATGAAAACAACAAAATACTTGCTTGTGTTGAAAATCAAAGCTGGAGAGACAGAAACATTAGACCGGGAATAGCCTACGAATTTCCACCAACTCAGAATAATTTCTTAAAACTAACTAAAAAACAACTAAAGGAAATAATTGAAACCTCAAAAAAATCTTCAATAGTAAAAATCCTAGCTACAGATTTAAACCTTGGAGGAAACTACGCAGAAGAACTTTGTTTCCTATCAAAAATAGACAAAAATAGTAAAGACATAAATATAGATAAACTACTAAAAGAAATAGAAAACATAAAGGAATCTAAATTAAAACCAAATAAAGCAATTGATGAAACCTTCCCAATAGATCTAAAAACAAAAACAAATAAAAAATACTTCAAAACATTCTCAGAAGCAATTGAAAGCATAAAAACAACAGACTCCGCATATGAAAAAAGGCTAAATCAATTAAATAAAAGATTAGAAGATCAAAAACAACAATTAAGAGATTTAGAAGAAAAATCAATAACCCACAAAAAAATCGGAGATTTAATATATCAAGATTATAATAGAATACAAGAGTTAGTAAACAAAGTAAAAGAAACTAAATGGAAATTTGATTCAAAAGAAATATTAGAAAAAAACCCAAAAGAAAAGAAAATAATAATTGAGTTAAAATGATAAGTATAAATTCAGACATACAATTGAAACTTCTTATTTCAATAGTTTCTATAATAGTCCTATGGATTATTAGAATCTTTATATTAAAAGGAGTATTTAAAAAAACCGAGGATGTTAAACTAAGGTATCAATGGAGAAAAAGTATAGGTTATATTCTTTTTTTTATTGGGGTTCTAATACTAATTTCTGTTTGGTTTGAGGGTTTTGGTTCAGCTGCAACTTTTTTTGGTTTAGTTTCCGCAGGTATAGCCATTGCTTTAAAAGATCCCATTGTAAATTTAGTAGGTTGGATTCATATAATTAGTAGAAAACCTTTTGAAGTAGGAGATCGAATTCAAGTAGGTAATTGTTCTGGAGATGTAATAGATATTTCAGCATTTGACACAAGTGTTTTAGAAATTGGAAATTGGGTAGAAGCAGATCAAAGTACTGGAAGAATTATCCATATCCCAAACGGAAAAGTATTCATAGACTTCGTAGCAAATTATACAAAAGGATTTGAATATATCTGGAATGAAATACCTGTTTTAGTAACCTTTGAAAGCGATTGGAAAAAGGCAAAAGAAATTCTTCAAAAAATTGCAATAAAAAATGCTGAACAAATAAGCGAACCTGCTGAAAGAAAAATAAAAGAAACATCAAAAAGATTCATGATCTTTTACAAAAATCTTAAACCAATTGTTTACACAAAAGTAGAAAACAGTGGAGTTTTGTTAACAGTAAAATACCTAATAGAAGCCAGAAAGAGAAGGGGGAGTGAACAAGGTATGTGGGAAGACATATTAGAAGAATTCAATAAACATAAGGACATAGACTTTGCTTACCCAACAAAAAGAGTTTACGATAATAAACTAAAGGGAAAAGGCAAATCAAAAAAATGAAGTTATACAACACTTTAACAAGAAAGAAAGAAGAATTTAAACCAATTAAAAAAACAGTTGGCCTTTACACCTGCGGTTTAACTGTTTACAACTATGCCCACATAGGAAACCTCAAAACCTATATTTTTGAAGATATCCTAAAAAGAGTTCTCTTATACAACGGATATAAAGTAAATCATGTAATGAATATCACAGACGTGGGCCATCTAACCTCTGATGAAGATACCGGAGAAGATAAGATGGACTTAGCTGTAAAAAGAGAACATAAAACACCAGAGCAAATAGCAGACTTCTACACAAAAGAATTCTTAAGAGACCTGAAACTATTAAACATTATTCCTCCAGATAAAACACCAAAAGCAACTGAGCATATAAAAGATATGATAAACTTAATAAAAAAGATAGAAAAAAATGGTTATACTTACATTGGAAAAAACAAAAATGTTTACTTTGACACTTCAAAAGTAAAAGATTATGGCAAACTAGCCAAATTAAAACTAAATAAACAAAAAACAAAAGAAAAAGATTCAAACAAAAAAAATCAAAGAGACTTCGTTTTATGGTTCTCTGAAACTGGTTCTAAGTTCAAAGACCATCTCCAAGTTTGGGATTCTCCATGGGGCAAAGGTTGGCCGGGATGGCATATTGAATGTTCAGCCATGTCTATGAAATACCTTGGGGATCAATTTGACATTCACTGCGGGGGAGAAGATCACATCCCGGTGCACCACACAAATGAAATAGCCCAATCAGAAGCTGCAACAGGAAAACAATGGGTAAAATATTGGTTACATGGGGCTTTTCTAGTACTAAAAGGAAAAATGTCCAAATCAAAAGGTAATTTCATCAGATTACAAGATTTAATTGGCGAAGGTTATTCTCCAATGGATTACCGTTACTTTGTCTTAACAGCGCAGTATAGATCAACATTAAAGTTCACAAAAGAAGGCCTAGACAGTGCTAAAAATTCTTTAGAATCATTAAAAAACAAAATAAAAGAAATCAAAGAAAACCCAATATCCAAAAAAACAAAAAACAATTACAAAAAAGAATTCCTAAATGCAATAAACGATGATTTAAACATCCCAATAGCACTTTCGATTCTTTGGACAGCAATAAAAGATAACCAATTAGGAAATAAAGAAAAATTAACTTTAGTAAAAGACTTTGATAAAGTACTTGGTCTAAACTTAACAGAATTCAAAAAAGAAACAATCTCAAAAGAAATAGAAGAATTAATTCAAAAAAGAGAAAAAGCAAGAAAAGAAAAAGATTTCAAATCAGCAGATAAAATAAGAAATGAATTAAACAAAAAAGGAATAATTCTAGAAGATTCTCAAAATGGTGTAAATTGGAAGAAAAAATGAAAGTAACATTAACTATAAACAAATCAATACCAGAAAATGCAGCATTCTACTATGAACAAGCTAAAAGAGCAAAGAAAAAAACATCTGGCGCAAAAGAAGCTATCGAAAAAACAAAAAAAGAAATTAAAAGACTAGAAACAACAAAAGAATATGAAGAAAAAAAGAAAGAATCAAAAAAGAAAATAATAGTAAAAAGAGAATGGTATGAAAAATTCCACTGGTTCACAAGTTCAGATGGATTCTTATGTATAGGTGGAAAAGACGCAACTTCTAATGAAGTTGTTGTAAAAAAACATGTAGAAAAAGATGATCTAGTCTTCCACACTCAAATGCCCGGATCTCCTTTCTTCGTAATCAAAGCAGACAAACCAATCCCAAAAGAAACAAAAGAAGAAGCAGCCATTGCAACTGCATCATATTCAAAAGCATGGAAACTTGGAATAGGAAGCACAGAAGTTTTCTCATTCACAAAAGAACAAATAACAAAAGCATCTAAAAAAGGATCTTTCTTTGTACATGGAAAAAGAGATTACTACAATGTAGAATTAAAATTAGCAATTGGAAACAACAACAAAATAATTGGCGGACCAGTTTCAGCGATTGAAAAACAAACAAAAAATTTTATAATAATAAAACCAGGCCATCAAAAATCTTCAGATATAGCAAAAACCATTCAAAAGAAATTAACAGGAGATATAGAACAAATACAAAAGTTCATACCTTCTGGAAAAACAAGTATTTCAAAAAATTAAACTTCTTTTATCTCATCTTTAATTTTATTAATTTTGCCTAATTTTTCTTTAAGCCTTAAAATCCTAGATTGAACATTCCCTTTTCTCTTATTTAATCCATCTTCATTAGCAACCAACCTAGAAATTTCGTCTCTCAATTTAGATTCTCTTGCCTGGGTATTAACCAAAGTAGTTTCAATTGAAGAAATTTGGTTTTGAAGCTTAGATTTATCCTTTTTTAACCTATTCAACTCTTTTGTGATATCCCGTAAAGCTTCTGTAAGTAATGTTCTCTGCACTTTTGGTTTAGAAGTAGCTTTCTTCTTTTTAACACTCTTTTTTTTAGTTTTCTTAGGCATCAAATCACCACACTTAAATTTTAGTTTTTTCCTTTATAAATTTTTCTTTTTTATATTTTCTTCATTAAATCATCAATTCTCTTTTTACCTTTGCTATAAGCCTCCTTTTTTACATAACCAGACTTATATGCTCTTTCTAAGGCATTTTTTTGTTTATTTAACTTATCTTTTACTTTTATCTTTACTTCAATGGTTTTTTTCTTCTTAGAGTAATCATTATATATTTTATTCAATTTCTTTTTTTGATGTCCTTCAATTTTTTTCAATTTTGTATTATGTAACATCATAAATACAATCAAAATTGCGACAAATACAATCAAAATTGGTATCAATGAAATGGTTTTTCCAAATATTTCAACATCAGAGCCCACAGCTAATTTCGCTTTTTCCTTGGAAAAAATTGGGGCTATCTGTCCAGTAGGTTCAACACCTTTTTCTAAAACAGTCCAAACAACTTCCATTGTTTTTCCAATATACAAAACACTCAAGTCATTCTTTCCATCATTATCAAAATCAAAGTAACCTATTTCATTATTAGCTATTCTATACTCAACATCATTTAATTTCAAAGATAAATAAGCTATAGACGCCCACGTTATATCAAAATCATAAGAAGTTGCATCAACAAAAACAACTTTTACTTTATCACCCTCAAATGCAAAAAAACTATATGTATTATCTATTTTAAAGTTTAGCAAATGCACTACAGGCATTCGGCCTCCTCCTCCGCCCCCGCCTCCCCCAGCAGCAGCACATGCCCCACAATCTGCCACACAGGAAGTACAACTCTCGCTACTCTCGCAAGTTCCATCTCCACAAGGGGCAACAACAGTTAAAGAAACACCACCTTGGACAGTAGCTTTCCCAGTAGGTATTTGATTAACATAAAAATGCATAATAATCGGAACAAAAAGGGATATCGCGATTAAAAAAAATGTCAATGCTAACGTTATTTGAACTCCTTTCATAATGTTATTTCAATTTATTCTTAGATTTAAATAATTTCCTTTTTTTAAATATAACGAACAAAATGACTGCTAATAGAACAACCACTACAATTATCATATAAATCAAAAGATTTCCTAATGAAAACA
Organism: Nanobdellota archaeon; assembly: GCA_018829185.1. Lineage (GTDB taxonomy): Archaea > Nanobdellota > Nanobdellia > SCGC-AAA011-G17 > PNOQ01 > JAHJUI01. Next base: position 17,673 of record JAHJUI010000008.1, read on the forward strand.
AAGGAGAAACTATTTCTATATTAAATATTTTCTCAGAAGTTTGATTTTCATAAAATAAAGTTACCTTTGCTTCGTATGTTCCAGTTTCAAAATCAGCAGAGTCAAAATAAATGGGGATATTTTTTTCTTCCCAAGGTTCGTAATCAACAGATTGACTTTTCGTTTTCTCACTTTCAACTTCTAATTCAGCATAAGCACTAATTATATCCTTATTCCACATACTTTGTGTTAAAATTTCCAATTTAGTTACCCTATTCTTTAAAACTTCTTTTTCATTCAAATCTAAAATATTAATTAATAATTCCCCTATTCTAAAAGATTTTTCAACATGTTTTGTTTTTTCATCATAATTTAAATCTAAAATAGCATTATATATTCCAGCCCTATCATTTCCTTCTTCCCAAACTACGTCTGCCTCTCTTTTTTCTTTAAATAAAATATTACTTTCTTGAAAAGTTAAAGTTGTCAAAGTCTCATTATACTCATCCCGAATTTTTAAATTCCCGTTAGCATTTTCAATAGTTTGTTTTCCCAAAGATTCCAGAATAATTTTAAAATAAACATTATGATTTATTTCAGCTTCGCTTACCTCGATTAAAACATCCAAATATTTTCCTTCATAAGGTACTTTTACGAGCACAACATAACCAACTGCTGCGATGGCACCAATAGTAGTTGTTCCACCTTCAATCTCCTTAGGCAACTCAGAAGCAAGGATTAAGTTTCTATGATCACCTGGAGCCAAATCTAAATCTTGTGGCAAAGTAAGTTCTGTTTTAAACAATTTAGTCTCACCAGGTTCTAAAGACATTGCAGCATTTTCTAAACTAAAATATTTTTCTAAATCACCAATTACTTGAAATTCTATATTCAAAACTTCGTCTCCATGATTAATAACATTAAATTCTATAATCTCAGATAAACCAGGTTCAAATTCATATATTTTTTTAGATGGACTAATCCCAACTGCATAAACATTCAAACTAAAAAAAATAATACATAAAATAACACAAATAATCTTTTTCATAACAAAAGAAAAAAGTAGAAGAGATATTTAAAAGTTACTATTTAATTTTAAACAGTAGTACAGATATATGTAAGCGTTCCAGATTTAGAACCAGTCAATTCATCATTAGGAGCTGTTACATTAAGACCAAAGGAAGCAAGATCTGAAGCGTCTAAGGGTTCAAGGCCAGTTAAAACAGTAATTGCGCTCCCCACAGTATTAGGAACGTTAGCATAAGTAGTAGTGCATGTCCCTGATTGTGTATTATTGCAACGGGCCATCCAGTTAGCATCATTATTTGTAGAATCCCACAAAGCTTCTGAACCCCAAACAGTTATAGTAAGATTAGTATTGCCATCATTTTCAAGAGTATGCCAATCGTTTACCATTCCATAACCACTTGAATTAGTTGCCTCACTCCAATTAGTTGCGCCTCTAGCCAAGGCTGTAAAATTTATATGTGTATCTGCCATCGTACAACTTGCTATACTAGTTACACTAATATTAACTGTAGCATTTGCTGAAGTAGCAGCACCTGTCAAAGGACTTAAAATATTCATACTTGCCAAAATTCCTACAACAGACGTTAAAATAGCAAAACTTAGTAAAACAGATAATAAATTATTTGATATCTTCTTAGCCACCAGAATCACCTTCTTCAATCGGATCTACTACTAACAAAGACACTTGTCCAGCAGCTTTACTTGGTTCAGGAGAAAATTCTTGTTGATTAGTCTTAAAATTATTCACATCATAAGCCATTTGTGTAACTGCATAAGTACCAATAACAGAAACTAAAACAGCAATTATTACTAGAACAACGATAACTTTATCTGACACCTCTTTCATAATAAATTTAATATTGAATCAAAGTACTTAAATCTTTCGTTTTTTTTGCATTGTTGCATTAACGGGTGTTAATTAACATAAAAAAAATTATTTCTTCTTAAGTTTGTTCCATCTGGCAGTTTTACACTTCGGACAAATTAAAGGTCTCTCATCTCTCCTTTTCATCCAAGTGTGGTCACACTTTTCACATTTGTAAACTTCTTCTTTTCCAAACACTTTTGCAATAGCCATAATTTATAGAAATCTTAGAACTATTTAAACCTTACTATTTAGGTTAACCTAATAGCCGAAACATTTAAATAGTAATATTACCTATTAAGTATACCTAATAAGTAAATATAAAGAGGGCTTTCGCCCCCTAGATTCACCGTCGCTAAACAAATGAAATCCAATCATCTAAAAGAGAACAAGTATAAAAATCTTTGCTGTCCTAATTGTAAAAGTAAACTTGTTAAAAAGAATGGAAGAAGAAAGACAGAAAACAGAGGTTTAATTCAAAGATATCAATGTAAGAAATGTAATTATAGATTTACTTATGATGATGGATTTTTCAGAATGAGAAACAATCCTAAGAAAATAACTTGTGCAATTGATTTATTTTATCGTGGAACTTCAACAAGAAAAATTCAAGAACATTTCCAATCTTTTTATCCACACAATTCTCATAATTCTACAATTTATCGTTGGGTAATTAAATATTCTTTAATGATAAGTAATTTCACAGATGGCTTAAAATTGAAAGTTGGAAAAGAAATTCAAGTTGATGAGATGGAATATCATAGACGTCAAGAACATAAGAAAAAGGGGTTGTCAAAGATTGATTTATTGATTCTATTGATTGTCAAACTCGTTATATGGTAGCTTCTAAGTATGCTAAGAAAAGAGAGAAGATTGAATTGAAAGAAGTTTTAACAAAAGTAAAATACAAAACAGAAGGCTATGTAACCACAATCACAACAGATGGTTATACTGCGTATGAGAACCTTGTTAAGAAAACTTGGGGCTATAATAACAAAGAAGGTAAATATAAAATCATACATAATAAAGTTATAGCTTCAAGAGGAGAAGGATTTAATTTATTTATTGAAAGGTTGCATAATTCTATTCGTGAAAGAACTAAAATCTTTAGGGGATTTCATGGAACAATAGAATCTGCCCATACAATTATGAAAGGATATGAGATATTTTACAATTTCATAAGAAAACATCAGGCGATAAATTGCTGTCCTTATGAATTGGCTACTGATATTAAATTAACTAACCCCAATAAATGGGTTGAGTTGATTTGGCTAAGTAGATTACAAAATTATTAAACCCTATCATCTATTCTTAAGTTTTTTATAACCAATACCAGATAGAATTAAAATCATAATCACTGCGATTAAAACCCATAACCATGTTAAATCTCCTTTTTCTTCTCCTGCTTCGCTTTCAGGACTTTTTTGAGTTGTTTCTTCTCCTGCTTCGCTTTCTTGTTGTTGAGAAACAATTTCTTCATGTATTGTTTGTATTGTAAAGTTTGCTTTATTTCTCCATGTTGTATCTATTGAATTTAACTTAACTAAGACATCATAATAATTATCTCCAGAAAGTTCAAATTTCTTTTCTTGTCCGACTGAAAGTGTGGCTTCTTGTGTTTCAGAAGAAATACTTATTTTTGCATTTGTTTCAGTAACATCTTCAACTTTAAATGTGTGAGAAATATTTTCTACTTTAAAAGACACCTTCCAATTTTTATACATTAGTTTTTGATATCCTTTATTTAATTCATCTTCTTTTGGTCTATAATTAGGATACCCTCCACCACCTGAACTTGAAGAAGTTGTTGTTGTAGCTACGGTACTTACAATTAAAGTTCTTGTTGAACTGTTGCCCACATTTCCGGCGATATCAGTACAATTTATACTCCATGTATGTGTAGCAACACTTAAAGAAGAATTATACATTCCATTTGTCCCACCACTATTATTTACATTTATTAGTGTGTTAATAATAGAGCCATCAAAAATTAAACTACAATTTGAGATGGTTTGGTCATCTGAGACATTAAAGGTAAAATTATAGGCACTTGTTGTTGAGGAAGTTGAATCTGCTGGTGCAATTAAAGTGATAATAGGATTAGAACTGTCCAAAGTTATAGTTCTTGTTGAAGTAGTGTTTGAGTTTCCTGCATCGTCTATTATTGTTGTATTATAAGTATATGCTCCATCAGGCAAACTTGTCCAATTAATTGTTCTTGTTCCATCTGTGTAAGTTGTTGAATTAACTTGCCCTGTTGAATTATATAATAAGAAAGTAATATTTTTCTCGTTTGTTTCAGTAACAGAAACATTAACATAAACATTAGACTGAGAAACATTTGCATTATCGCTTTCTGTTCCTGTTCCATAATCAATTAAAGGGTATGTTGTGTCCAAGGTTATAGTTCTTGTTGAAGTAGAATTACTATTTCCGTAAGTATCATTTACAGTAGCATTAAAATAATAAACCCCATCAGAAAGCCCTGTAAAATTAATAAATAAAGGTGAGGTTGCAGAAGTGCTCGAATTAATTTGGTCATTTGTTGAATTAAATAATCTTGCGATAATTGTATCAATAACTCCATTATCTGTTGCAGTTACATTCACTGCAATATTAGACCTTGAAAGATTTGAATTATCTGTTTCTGAAGGAGAAACAAATTCTATTGAGGAAGGTTCAGTTGTATCATTAATAGTTACAGAAATATTTGTAGTTTCTGTTCCTGTTGCATTAGTGGTGGCAACACTTAAATTATAATTTCCTGGATTAGTTGCAGTTAAATTAAACCAAAAATATTTCCAAGTTAAATTCATAACAAGTCCATCATTATCCCAACTTAAAATGGTGCTTGTGTTTGTAAATGTATGAACTCCTGCATCAGTTCCATTTGAATCTGCTAAAAAAGAAAATGTATTTGGGAAAGTAATATTTACCTGAGTTATGTTTGCGGTATTTAAAGAATCAGTATTATTAACAGTTATGTTATAAACAAATCCAACATCTTCATTTACAGAATAAGATGTTCCTCCTGATGATGTGGTAATAACATGGGCAGCAAGGACAAAAGATATAGTTAAAACAATTCCTAAAAACAAAATTAAACTCGCAAAAGCTATTCTATCATTCTTTATCACACTCTTTTTCATACATTAATCAATATATATTATATATATAAAGGTTTTGTTAGTGTTAAGTCCACTTCATAACTTAACATAAAAATTAATTGGAAAACCTTTAATCCCTCGATGAAACCTCCTTTCATTAAACCAAATTCTCCATTCTTCTAATTTTCCATTAATCCAATGCTTGAATTTGCTTAACAAATTGACAAATTCTTCAGCCAAATTTCTTATTGTTCTTTCAACTTTTCCCTTATCCTGCGGATAATAAGGGTGAGCGAAGATTGGCTCGCTTCCAAGATTTTGCCACCAGATTTTCCATTGTTCTCTGAATTGGGGGCCATTATCTGAGAGAATCTTTTTAGGTTTAATCTTTGAACTACGCAAAACTGAAGTTAATTCTTCAGTTTTAGGGCAATGATCAAATAATTTTAAGCATATGATAAATCTTGAATAATCATCAATACAAACAAAAATGTAATATTTTTTACCTTCAAATATGAACTCTTTTAGATCTGCCTGCCAAAGTTCGTTTGGCTCCTTGGCACGAAAAAACTTCCATGTTTTAGCTTCATATTGATAGCCGTTTAATTTATGCTTCTTCAAAACGTTATTTATCGACGTTCTTGACAGCTGGAAGTTTTGAACACAAACCTCCATTTCTTCTCTCTGAAAACTAGGCAAATCCATTAATCCTTGCTGTATTCTTGCTGTTCCCCATTTGAACATTGTTCGCATGAACAAGATTGAGATTTCAACGTCTATTGTTATTTTTCCCTCTCTTGTTCTTGGAATATCTTCAAAATTTGAATTTAGTGTTTCTGAGCTCCAGTACCAAACAGTAGTTCTGCTTACTCCAAAAACTTGAGCGACAAGTTTTTTAGGGTTGCCTTGCTTTACTGAATTGGTCATGAGCTTCCGTTCAACTGGATTGAGTCTCATGGCTGTTGGGCAGGATATCCTGCCCACCTCTTTTTAATGATTATTAATACGAATTTCTAGAAGAACTATTTTTCGGTTCTGTAAAGTGTTCAGTTGCACGCTTTACTTTACAGTTAGGAAATTTTTTATAAAAGCACCCGTTAATGCAACAATGCACGTTTTTTTAAATATTTCCCAAATTATTATTATTACTACTTTTCTTTCTTTTCTTAAAGTAAACAAACCAAAAAACATTAATCCCCACTAAAATCAATACTACCATAAACCAAGTAGATTCTCTCTTAAAAACACTAGAAGATTCTCCACTGTAAGCTACTTGTCCTGTTACACCATAGGCAGAAAATTTAATATCATTCAATGAAACTGTAGTTTTCAATTCTTCTTCTTTAGTATTTCCATCATAATGTAAAATCAAAGTAGTTTTATACTCTCCTTCCTTTATTCCTGCAGTATCCCAATATGCAATAAGTTCTTGTTTTCCTAAAGCTGCAATTGGTTCGGTTGCACTTCTAAACCTAATAACCTCTTTATTGTCTAAAGTATAAACCACCATCTCCGCATAAACTTCTTTTAATTCTTCTGCCCATTTGTTTTCTAAAAGAATATTAAATTTAGCAATATCCCCTAATCTAAAATCTTCATTAACTCTTATTTCTAAAATAATAATATCTATTTCCCCAACATTAAATACTTTTTCTACTTCAGTTGTAGTCTCGCCATCATAAATAGCAACACCTTTTGCAAAATATTTTCCAGGATTAATTTCCCCTATCCAAGTTGCAGTTAAATCAATCCTTTCTTGAGATTTAACACTTCCCCCAACAGTATTAATTGTGGTTATCTTTTCATTAGTTGGACCATAAATATCTATGATTCCCTTAACGCTAACTATATCTTGTGTACCAAAATTATTTACTGGCATTAAAAAAGAAACATGGTCTGTTTTTCCAGTTTGTACTGTCTTTAATTCAATTGTAGCATATTTTCCAGGATATGGAACTTGAACTTGTAATTGATAAGTCAAAGAAACAGATGCTGTAACAATTGCTCCTTCGTGGGCCATTGAAGGGGGTAATTCTTTAATTAAAATTTTAGTCTCCCTAGTTCCGGGTAGCATTTCATTTGGAAGAGAAAAAGTATATTTAATCGATTTTAATTCTTCATTGGCATTAAATTTTAAATAATTTTTGTCCAATTTTATCCTATCTGCCAATTCCCCTTCTACAAAAACCGCTATATCCATTTCTTTATGTTCATTGTTCACTATAGAAAACTCAACTTCATATAAAGCCCCAGGTTCAAAATCTACTATTTTTCTAGCAGGGGTTACACCTAATGCGCTTACATTTTGAGTAAATAAAATAATTACAAATATTAAAAACAGTCCAAATCCAAATTTATTCATTAACTTCATTTCTGCTCCAATCTATAATCTCCTTCTTGAATTTCTATTTCTTGTTCTCTTTCTAAAACAACAAACCCTGTTGGACCCATTAAATTAGAACCAACATTTCCCACATTTTTAATAAAATTCCCCCCAATCGAAAAAGCAACAAAAGAATTTATTGTAAACTTAACTAAATTAGTCTCAAACGTCTCATTATTTTTATTATAAACTATCTTCCAATAATAATCTCCAAAATCTAATTCATCTGAAACAAACGATCTTTCATCAACTTTTACGTTAATGATTAAGTTTTCAAAATTTTTCTCTTCTGAAACCAAAAGATTGTATCCATCATAATCTCCAGTCCAAACAAAATTTGGCTTAGTTTCAGTAATCATCCCTCTTGGTTTTATCAAAATAACTTTAGACCTTACAAAGAAAATAATCAAAACTATCAAGATCAAAACTACAATCATCCCAATTATTTTTTTATTCATCATTCTGCTAATGTTGCCTCAAAATCAATTGATGAAGATTTACTTCCTGAAAGTTCATCCAAAGGTGAATTAATCAAAATATCCAGTTCTGCTGAATCTGTAGCATCAGGATATTTTAAGCTAGCAATAGCTAAGGTAGTTACACCAGGTACATTAAACCAAGAAGTTACTGAATTAGCCCAATTAAAAGAATTATCCTCTCCAGTTTTATTATCTACTTTTGCTTGATAAGAAGCATCTGGTAATGAAACAGTATCAAACAATGAAGAAGTAGCATTTATACTTATATTTATCAAAGCATTCCCATCATTTTGAACTAAAAAAGGATTAGGGCTATCACCGGTTGTGTTATAACTAGTTCCCCTATCAACCGCTCCAAATTCCATTAAATTGGTGGGAGCAGTAATAGAGAGCAAGCTATTTAAGCTAAAATTCCAACTAGCACTCCATAACCCATAATCGGTTCCATCGGTAGCCCTAACTCTCCAATAATAAATATCATCAATATCTAAATCAGCTGCAGGGGTGTGAGTTGTTCCCCCAATCGCAGAAACATTTATTATGCAAGAGCTAAAATCATTATCATTATCAACATTGATTGTATAAGTAACAGAATCCCCATCGATATCGACTACTGAATTCCATGTAAATGTGGGGGTTCTATCTGTAGTTGAAGTAGTATCGCCAGGAGAACTTAAGGTAACCTGCGGGGGTGCACTATTGTTATTTGAAATGTTATACTTTGTAAAACTAGTTACATTAAAATAATAAGTGCTAGAAACATTGGTCACAGATCCACATATTGTAGATGGACAATCAACACCCTCTCTTTGAGATTTTACAGTTGCTGTTGTAATCCAATCAATATTGTAAAACGTTAAATTAGCACTTCTATTTAATCCTATATTACTATCTGACTTAACAGTTATTGAATTGTTCAAAATTTGTATATCGTCACTTAAATCCGGCCCAGACCCATTAACTCCTGTTAAAAACCGTATTATTCCTGAAGTTGAATTTTCAATATAAAGAATATTTCCACCAGAGAAAAAAGAATAATTAGTTATTGTTTGGTCAATCAAATAAGTTACATCAGTTGCATCTCCAACTAAAAGATCGTAATCATTAACATTGTTAAATATGTTCTTAGAAATATTATTGTTATTTGGAGCATTTGCGAAAACTTTCCTTAACTCAATTCCATCTCCTCCAGAGACAAGAACAGTATTCTCATAAATTACATTCCCGTCTGAATTTCCAGCAATATATATCGCATCAGAATCAGTTCCTGTAGTGTTTATTGTATTCTTAGAAACATTATTATTTGATGCAGCAACTAACCTAATGCCCCATGCTCCAGTATCATCCGTTGTCACAGTATTGTTGTAAACAATATTGTTTAGACAACCATCTGCAACATCAATTCCTATTGCAGACGCTCCAGTGGTAGTTACTACATTTCCAGTTACGTTCGTATTAGGTGTCTGCAAGTGGATAGCGTGTGCTGTACCTCCACTAGTTAATACCGTGTTATTCAAAACTTTATTGTAACCAGCAGAAGAATCAAAGAATATTCCAATGGCATTTGATCCAGTTGTATTTATAGTATTATTGAAGACAGTAGAGTTAATTGTACTACCAAAATCAACACCATATTTAGTAGAAGTTCCTGATTCCCCCTCAGTAATATTACAATTTTTTATAGTTATATTGTCATAATTTCCATTATTATCAATCCCATAAGTTGCAGCAGTTCCAGCAGTTGCATAAGTTATATCATATCCTGCACAATCCAAAACTACATTATTGTCTCCAATGTTAAACGCAGTATTTACACAGGTTAAGTCATCTGTCATTGTATGACTAGAAGTTAATGTGACATTACATCCTGCATTAACTGTTACACCCCTATAATCACTGATGTTCAGATTTCCTGCGCTATCAATGGCATAAGCAGAATAATTATAGAATCCCTCACTCAAATCAGTGAAATTATTCTCTAATCTATAAACATTATTATCATAGCTAGCATTAACTTCTTTCGGAGTCAATGCTCTTGAGTAAATTCTCACCTCATCAATAAGTCCATCAAAAGAATCTGAAATAGGTAAATGAGGAGTATTACCAATATATACCGGATTAGATGCAACATCTAATTTTCCAAAAACTGTATTCAGCCCAGCAGTGGCTGATTTAACACCATCAAGATAAATAAAAGTATCTGTGCCATCATAAGTAAATGCGACATGATGCCAATCGCCATCAGAAATATTTGTATTGTCATAACCCCCACCAAAATTAGAACCGCTACTATTTTGTATAAAGGCTTCAAGCCTACTTGTTTCACTATCCCATCTCAAATAATAAGTCCTATTTCCCGAACCAACCCAATTAGAAACTATTGTATCTTCATCTGCATCAACACCACCTTCCCATTTAACCCAAGCTTCTATTGTTAATTCATCCATCCCCCCAAAAATACTGTTATTGCTACAATTAAGGAAAGAATCTCCTGATTTATCAAAATCAATAGCATTTCCGAATTTTCCAGATGTAATATTTGAAGTTGACAATCCATTACCAAATCCTCCAAAATTGCTATTACTAGAATTATCATAAACCCCAGTGATATTATAAAAGTCCATTGACCAATAACCTATCAAACTATAATTCCAATCAAAGAATGCTGATGTATTTGAAGCATCTGTAACTGTAACATTAAGGTAAACACTATTTATGCTAATAATAGCATCATCATCTGGAGTAGGACTATCCCAAGTTATTACAGGATGAGTTAAATCAATATCAAATGAAACACTAGTTGAATTAATATTATTTGTAGTGTCATTTGCCCAAATATACAAAGTGTGGCTTGCTACAGAAGTATCAAATGTAATATTTGCAGTTAAAGTTGTATTTGCTCCATTATCTAAATTATACCAAACAGTATCTAACCCACCACCATCCGTAGCAGTATAATTTAGAGGTAAAGAAGTATTGTAAGAATAAGTAATATTTTGCGGATGATCTAATGTTAAGTTTGGGGCAGTTGCATCAAGTTCAATAGTAACTCCCCTCAATGAAGTAAAGTTTACATTTCCAAATTCATCAATAACATAAGCAGAATAATTGTAAGTAGTTCCATCAACCAAACCTGTAAAATTATGATATAGTCTATTTGCTGTGTTGTTATAAATTGCCAAAATTTCTTCTGTACTTAAAACTCTATCAAAAATCATTAATTCATCTATAGACCCATTCCAATAGTTTTGATTCCTATTTGGAGAATGCTCTCCAATATAAAGAGCGTTATTTGAAGTCCGTATTCCTCCGGGCATAATTATACTATCTTTTATTTCAGTATCTAAATATAAAGAGACATTTCCATCAGAAGAATTGTGGGTGACTAAAACATGATACCATTTATTTACTGTTGAAAGGGCATTATTTACTGTAAGTACCTGGTGGGTTGTTCCAGTAGAATTTATTAAAACACAACGCATAAACTCATTATCGGCATTAGCATTAAGCCACCAATCATCCCATCCTTTACTCGCAACAGTTTTCCATCCACTCGTCCAAGCATTTGGATTTATCCATACAGAAATTGTCATATTCCCAGATATTTTTAAATCAGTTGTACTTGAAACCGCAAGACTATCATTTCCATCAAAAGAAAAAGCATTTCCAAACTTTCCGTTTATTTGCTCTGGATCACCCTCCATTGTTCCATGATGACTATACGTTGAATTATCATAAACTCCAGTGATATTATAAAAGTCCATTGACCAATAACCTATTAAACTATAATTCCAATCAAAAAATGCTGACGTTGTTGTGTTATCAACTACTGTAAGGTTCAAATAAACTGCACTTGCACTAATAGTATCGTCATCATCGGGTGTGGGGCTTACCCATGTTATTTGTGGTGCAATGTTATCATCTTCCCTGCTAACCGGTGAAAGCTCAACAACACTAGACCTAGCTTCTTCTTGATCAAAAGTTGCATCATTAGAGTTATACTGCATTTCTGTCCAATTACTTCCATTTACAAGAACAGGTAATGTAAAATCTCTCCTAAAAGCAGTTCCAGTTCCACTAACAGACATTGAATGTCTAATAAAACTTCTGCTTGTATTAATCGGTGTTGGTATATTATTACTTTTCATGGGAGCAGCAATACTTGGATCCCAATTATAAGAAAATCTTTGAACATTAAAAGGTGCTCCTTCTGGAGATTCAACAACATACCAGTTAGCAAGATTGTTATACCCAAGCAGATAAGACCTAAAAAGAAGTTGGTTAGTATCATTAATGTAATAAACTGTTTGAACCTGTCTAATCCCATTACTTGGAGTCAACCAATTAGCTAACACAAAAGATCTACTCATATTAATAACTGCATCATCTGGATTCCCGCTTCCAGAAACCAAATCAGATGTGGGACTAGCAGAAACAGTAATTTCTCCATTGTAAACATTATAACTGCTATTCCACTCTACAACTTCGTACCTAATAATTGACTCTGTTCCCTGACTACCTGAATCTCTCTTAGCAGTAACAGTTATAGAATCAGTAAGATTAACATTGCAAAACACATCTTCCCAATCTGCAGTAGAAGTTCCATTTCCCCTATGACCACCATAAACAATCATAGACTGCCCAACATCAGAAACGCCTGAAACAGAAGATGTATTGGATGTTACTGTCGCAGGAAGAGTAATTTCTCCTCTGCCCCTAACATCAAATTCATTTCCAAGAGATTCTACAACAAACCATGAAATATAAAGCCCAGAAGAAGAAGCATTTCTCTCAAATAAAAGTGACGTACTATTGTAAATATAACCAGTAGCTGCACCAGTTGTAGGGGTACTTGGGGTAGAAGTGCCAGCAGTATATACAATTAAAAAAGCTTTATCTGGATTAACAGTCGCTCCTATATCACTATAAGTAGACGTACCACTGCTATAATGAAAATTTCCATGATAAACCTTAAATCCGTGCCAATCACCCGCCTCATTATGTGCATAAGCAGTCTGACTTCCAAAAGTAAATTCTAAATCATGCACTCCAGAAGTTAAAACTTTACTAATTTCAAAACCAGTTTCATTACAAGAATAATTATAAACAACCACAGAATCATCAATCCAAGAATAATCTAAAACTTCTTCCCCGCATTTTATCTCTAAAAATTTCAAATCTTCTAATTCATTTACATTAGACCAAGTAGTCTCGTTAACTGCCTTTACTATTAAATCTGCTTCTCCAATTGTAGTAAATCTTACTGCCCAATTACCCCCAACAACTGGATAACTTTGAACATTCAAAATTGTTATTTCTAATTCATAAGTTTGATCATCTAAACGTGGAATAATCCACCCTATTTCTTCTATTAAGCCATTTGAATCCTTATCAATGTAAGAAATATCTTCAACCAATATCCTTTCCCCCCCAATTAATTCATATAGTTTAATTTTTTCTTTTGATAATTCACTTACTGAAATCTGGACTGAAACATTTTCATAAGAAATTTCAGAGTAAACATTTATCCTCTTCTTATAATTATTAATCTCTTCTTCTAAAATCTTGGGGCCTTCGGTATAATACTCAATTTCAACTTCTTCAACTTCGTCCTCAATAATTATTTCAATAAACTCTTCATGCTCGATCTCCTGAAAAACAACCATACCAAAAACAGATGTAAAAGACTTAAACCAAGAATCAACCATATAAAAAACTCTTAAAAACCAATTACCTTCAAAAGATGTGACCACCCCCCCCGTAATTAAATTTGTTTCTTGGATAGGAATTTGCACACCACCTTTATTCATCTTAATTTCATCTAATTCTATTTTTTCTTTTTCCCCCCCAGTAATCTTTTTTACATCAATGTTTTGTGAACCCCAAGGTAATTTAACAGAAACTCCAGTAGTTGGATTTTCTAGCTTGATATTCTTAATCCACTTTACAGACTCTCCAACCACTGCCTGACCTTGGCTCAATTTTTCAATTATTTCAGGGCTGGCATTAATATTATTTATTGTCTCCTCAGTTTCATTTAAGCTAGTAATATTAATTTCTTCAAATTCCAAAGTCAAATTCTCAGAAAAATTATTTGACTCCTTTAATTCAAAACCTAAGCTTTCATTAATTTCAGTTAAATCCGTCTCATTCAAATCAATAACCGCAAAACCAACTAAATCAAAGTCACTATGTATAAAAAATACTCCAATTAATACAAATAGCATTAGCAAAACTAAGTCCAATTTCCAATTTTTCAAGAGTTTACTCTTCTTCATCTTTAATTTTCTCTAATTCTTTTTTTAAGAAAAATTCAACCTGTTTAGAAAGTATAATCCCCTTTTCTTGGCAGTAATCTCTATATTTATTATAAATCCTAGAATCTACTGAAAGTGTTATTCTCTTTTTAGGCATATTTATAGATACATATTTGTATGTACATGTATTTAAAGGTTTTGGGAATAAATAGAACTAATAAAATAACAAAGAATTATATTAAAAATTATTTTTTCATATCATTTAAAAAATCTAAAACTGAATTTCCCATTAAAATGAAAAAAGGTTCACTCTTTTTTATCTTAACATCCCAGTCAATCATATCTTCAAAAACTATCTGATCTTCTATAGTTAACTCTTCTACCCCTTCAATCCTAATATTTGGATCTATCATCTTCGAGACTAATATCTTCTTTTTTGGCCTTTCTTTAATCCAATAATAATCTTCAAATGAAGGAACTTCAAAAGTTGCCACACCACCCTCAGAATTATAAGATATCATAGAACAATCCCTACAAACAAGTAAACCTTTCATTATCACAGGATAAATAAAATTCAATTGTCTTAAAGTTATTTTCGCCGGGACATCTAATTCAAATAAAGAACTAACATCAACTGAGGCATAATTATTAGAAATTTCTACATCATTATTTAAATTCGCACCTTGAGATAAATCAATAGATTCAGAAAACTCTATTTTCCCATAATCTTCTTTCTCCAAAACAAAATTATCTATATCACTTAGATCAACAGCCGGGTCAGACAAATCTGTAGTTAAGCCATCAAATTCATCATAAAAAATATCTGCTCCAATTCTTACTCTTCGTTCATCAGAAACCAAAACCCCTGATAAATCTTGGGCATAAACCTTATAATTATAAGTATCAGGAGTCAACCACCCAAAGCCATAATCTGAACCATTTAAACCATATTGCATTACATCATAAGAAGCTTTAATTTCATCAATGGTAAGAGCCCTACTATGGATTCTAACCTCGTCAATGGCCCCTTTAAAATAATCTCTAACATAATAAGGATTAAGATTAGGTGTAGCCCCTATAAATAAGGGAATTTCACTAGTTTCAATACTGCCACTAGCAAATCCAATATTATCTAATTTAACGCCATCTAAATAAAGTAAAAGTCTTACCCCCGTATAAACCCCAGCAACATGGTGCCATCGATCATCTTCTATATCTACAGGATTAGTTACAAAATCAGTTCCACTTGGAGTACGTATATAAAAATCAATTTCATCATTTTTACTATCATATCTTAAAAAATAAGAATTAAAAACACCATTCCATTTGGAAACTATTGTATCTTCATCCACATCATCATCAGGAGACTTTTTTATCCAAGCTTCAATTGTTAAGGTATCTAAATTATCTAAGGTATCATCATCAGAGACAGATATATAATTATATTCCCCATCAAACAAAAAGGCATTTCCATATTTGCCTTCAATTACTTCTGGTTTCTTATAATTTATATGCATTTTATCGCTAACCAACTTAGTAGCATAATCTCTATAAGAATGATAATCCCCATACATCCAAACAACATTAAAATTAGAGACATGATTTCTAACAGCAACAGGACGAACATTATCTTTATCAGAATTTGAAGTTATATCTTCAAAAACCCAAGAGGCCCCTTTATCCTGTGTAATTGCTTTTTGTATTTCAAAAATTCCATCTATTTCTTTACTTAAATAAATAATGTTTGGCTCTTCCTGATCAAAAGAAATCCCCCCAGAGTAATAAGATTGACTTCCAGTATCAACAATCCCCCCCCCGTGATCAGTTATTTCATGATTTATCCATTCATTTTTAACAATATCCCAATAAGCATAGACATAGCGGTGATTATTTTGATCTTCTACAATCGCATAAACAATGTAAGGGTTTCCAGATTTATCTAAAGCTATGTCCCAAATCCAAGCTCTTTCTCCTGAAATGGTTGAATCATAAACTAAACTTAAATCTTCTACTTGTAAGGGCAAATCTTCTATATTGTTAACAAAAACGCCACCGGGCAAATAAAAAGAATTATTTTTATAATAAATATAATATATATTGTTATTTGGTGTTACATCTGGATGGCCATTAGTAAACGCAAAGTGGATTTCATCCTTATCATTTGAAACAACTTTAGTATATGGCCTCCCATCGTCACTACTATAAACAATAGTTTCTTCACTCCAATCAGCCCCATTATAAGTAATATAAGTAGGGTCCCAACCATCGGTGCTACTGCCCCTATAAAAAAGATAAACTAATTCCTCATCTCCTAAATAAACTGGATTAGGATATGAAAGAAAATTTCCAGATGTTATTGGTTGCGGTTGACTCCAAGCAGAAATATCTTCAGGATTTATTGAGGTTCTAGTCCACATATAAACATAATCATAATCGCCATGTTTTACATAAAAAACCATTAAATGTCCGTCAGGCCTGATTAAAATAGAGGGATTAGCATGATCATCAATTTCAAAATTATCATGTAAAATATATTCTTCAGTCTCTCCAGTATCATGATCGTAACTCCATATCATAACATCCCCTTCACGATTAATCCAACCAACATAAGTTTTATTATTATAATGTATTGCTCTTGCTTCACCAAGCCAACACCAGCCACCATCTTCTGCATCACTAAAAATAGATTTAAGTTCATTATCTGTATGCGAATTCCAATCTAAATTATTATCAAATTTCCACCACCCAACTAAACTATCTTCCCAATCAAGAAAAGCAGTATTTCCATTATCCACCATAACATTAACTGGAACCAAACCAGAAGCTTGTACAGCTCCATCATATGGTGTAGGATAAACAAAAGTTACTTCAAGAGAAGATATTGGATTGGTAGTATGGTTTTCCACCCCTAAGCTTGCAACAAAAGCAGATATTCCTGAAATTTGAGAACTAAATATTATTGCGCCAAAAATAAAAAATGCTACAAAAAAAGTCCAAACATATTTCCCTTCAAGAAGCTGCCTTCGAACTATATTCATCACCATATTAATGGGGATAGTAACGAATATATAAAAATAACTATTTATAATTAACAGCCTTTTTCAATACAATAATAGTATGTATTCTTAAACAAATAAAATTGGATTTCAAAAATATACCAAACCCTCAAAAATATAAGCTAATAATAAATACGTTAATAGATAAAGCAAATACCATAATAAAAAAGGAGTAAAAACCAACAGAAACCTTTTTAAAGGGCCTACTTCTCCAAATTTATAAAACAATAAAATGACAGTAAACAATACTAAAACAGATGTTTTAATCAAAAAAGTAGCAGAAGAGCTAAAAAAAATTCCAGAAATAAAAGCTCCAGAATGGGCCTTATTTGTAAAAACAGGTCATCACAAAGAAAGGCCACCTGTTGAAAAAGATTGGTGGTTTGCAAGATCTGCTTCAATTTTAAGAAAAGTATACTTATTAGGTCCAATCGGAACAAACAAGTTAAAAGTAAAATATGGTGGTAAAAAAAATAGAGGTCACAAACCAGGAAAAACTTACCAAGGATCAGGTAACATAATCAGAAAGATCCTACAACAATTAGAAGCAGCAGAATTAATCGCCCAAAAAGATGTTAATGGCCACAAAGGTAGAAAATTAACAGCTAAAGGGAAAAAATTCCTAAATTCATTATCAGATGGAGGAAGAAAACCAAAAACAGATGGAGGAGCAACTAAAGCTCCAGCAACAGATAAAGCAACTTGATGAGTCAGTAAAACAATATCTAACAAAAGAAGCAATAACAAGATATGGAAACTTAAAATCTGCTCATCCAGAACTTGCGATTCAAGTTGCAGCAATAATCCTTCAAGCAATTAACTCAGGACAAATAAAAGAAAAAATAACTGATGATCAATTAAAAAATATATTAAAACAATTTCAACAACCAAAAAAAGAATTCAAAATTACAAGAAAATAAAATGGCAACATATAAAGCACGTGGAAAGAAAAAACGTTTGATCAAAGCTGGAACTAGAACTAAATGGGCTCCATTCTGGATAATCCCAAAATGTTTCGGAACTGGCAGAAGGGTACATCCTTCTAGAAAAACTCATGTTAAAAGAAATTGGAGGAGAACTAAAATAAAAATTTGAAAATGTGTATGGCTCAAATATATCTTCCAAATGGATTAGGTAATCCTACACGTTATGCAATAGAAAAAGCAGCAACAATTACTGCAACAGAAAGGCTAGGCGAAGAATATACTGCAAGCGATTTAAAATCAGCTAGAGACTTTGTGGCCAGTAGCTTAAGCGTAATTGGTGCGACCCCTGCAGGAATCGGCCTTAGATTAATAGAAGAAGAAATAGAAAAATTAGCTAAAGATCGGGGAAAGACCCTAAGAAAAAACTAAAATGGCAGATAAGAAAAAACCAACAATAAAAGTAGAAAGAAATTATATAGTTAATCTTAGAAAAGAAATAATCAAAGCTCCAAGGCAAAAAAAAGCAAAAAAAGCAATTAGGGCTCTAAAAGCATTCTTATCAAAACATATGAAATCTGAAGATGTAAAATTAGGAAAGTATCTTAATGAATATTTATGGCAAAATGGACCTAAAAATCCGCCAACAAGAGTAGAAATAAGAGTTACAAAAGAAGATGAAAAAGTCTTTGCTGAATTAAAATCAGCACCTGAAGAAAAGAAAAAAGATAAAAAAGAAAAGAAAAAAATTATTGAAAAGAAAGAAATTGAAAAAGAAAAGCAAGTTGATATGTCTTTAGTAAATAAACAAAAAAAAGTAGCTAAAGAAAAGAAAAAAGAAGAAGTTCCTAAGGCAGCTGAATTAAAAGAAGAAAAAGAAGAAAAGAAATAATGTCCTTATTACCTTTTGAAAAAATTAAAAGAGAAATTCTTATTAAAAAAGATGCTACAACAAATCCAGATCAAGGATGTATTCCAGAAGAAAGATCAATACCTGAATTAATAAATTATGGTTGTGTTACAATTAACAAACCACAGGGGCCAACTTCTCATCAAATCTCAGATTACGTTCAAAAAATATTAGAAATAAAAAAGGCTGGACATCCTGGAACATTAGATCCAAATGTAACTGGTTGTTTACCTGTAATTTTAAAAGATGCAACAAAATTAACCCATTCTTTGCTAAAAGCAGGAAAAGAATATATTTGTTTGATGTATATCCACAAAAAAGTTTCTCAAGCTAAAATACAAAAAGCAATGAAAATGTTTATTGGAAAGATAACTCAACTTCCTCCAATAAAATCTGCAGTTAAACGTCAAGAAAGGCAAAGAGAAATTTATTACTTAGAAATTTTAGAGATTAAAGGTCAAAACGTTTTATTTAAAGTGGGATGCGAAGCAGGAACTTACATTAGAAAATTATGCTTACATCCTAATACAGAAATAATTTCAAAGAATTCCTCGATTTTAGCTAAAGATTTTTTCATTAATCCAGACAAAATATACAGTATGAATAATAAAAAAATCAATCAAAAAAAACCCTCAGAAATTCAGAAATTTAATTTTAATGGAAAATTAATAAAAATTACGATGGACTCGGGGATTTCGTTTATAGTCACACCAGAACACAAAATGCTAATATCCACAAAAGAAGGGTATATAATGAAACAAACAAAGGACTTAAAATCAGATTATATGGTCAAATCATTAAAATATCCTAGCCCAGAAATAAATTTGGCAATATCTGATTTATTAGATTATGGATACTTAGTAAACCAACCAAAGATAAAAGAAAAAACAAAAAGAGCTTTCATTAAGAAATTTGGAAGTATAAGAAACATGAATAAAGAACTTAAATTAGACAGAAAAACTTTCCTAAAAAAATCTAAAAATGCTATTCCTATAAGCCACATCAAAAAAGCAGGGATATATGAATGCACAAAAAGGAGTATACATAGTTTCAAAACAGAAAAAGGAATCAAAATAGAATTTAAAAAGTTAAACAAAAATTTAATGTATTTAATTGGATTAATAGCTTCTGACGGCAATAACACTAAAGAAAAAGGTACAAAAAGGCACACAAGGCTAAAATTCCATAATAAAAATAAAATATTAATAAAGATATTTGAAGATAAATATAAATTATTATTCCCTAATTTTAATTTAACAGAAACGAAGAGAAAAGACGGCTTAATTCAATTAGACACCAGCAATAGTTTTTTAGCCACAATTTGTGCAAGTTTAGGAGTTAAAAGTCCTCAAAAAAGTTCAGATTTAAAAAAAATATCGCACTTAGACAAAAAGCTAATTGCCTCTTTTTTAAAAGGTTACTTCGATGGAGACGGAACAGCATATTACAAAAGGAAAATAAATAACAAAGGAAGATATAGTAGAATAGATTATTTCACAATTAGCGAAATAAATGCAAAAAGAATTCATCAAATGCTTTTAAAAATAGGTATTTCAAGCAAAATACATAAAAGAAAAAATAATTCTTACGTAATAATTATAAATAATTTATCATCTAAAAAAAGGTTTATATCTAAAATAGGATCTAATCATCCAAGAAAAAAAGAAATATTGAGATTAATAAAAAATATTAAGTCTCACACAGAAGATCAAACATACATCGGATTTCATTATAAAAAATATCTAAAAGAAAACGAAAAATCATTAAAAAAATTAGGCGGAAATTTAAATAGGATTCTTAATTCAAATTCTCCCATAACAAAAGAACTTTATAATAAAGCGAAGAAGTTTGCAAAACTTCCAAAAGAAGATGAATTCTGTATAGAAAAAATAGAAAAAATAGAAAAAATTCAATATAAGGGGCCAGTTTATGATATGACGGTCCCAAAAACACACAATTTTCTAATAGAAACTGGTTTTATTTCTTCAAATTGCCATGATATTGGATTAGCATTAGAAACAAATGCCCACATGGCCCAATTAATAAGGACAAAAGCGGGTCCATTCAATGATAAAAATTGGTTTTCTCTTTACGAACTAAAAGATGCTTATGAATTCTATAAACAAGGAGATGAAAAACAATTAAGGAAGATTCTCTTACCCATGGAATTTGCAGTTTCCCATTTACCAAAAATCTGGATTACAGATTCAACAGTAAATGCAATTTGCCATGGACATAACTTGGCAATACCGGGAATATCAAAACTCCATTCAAAAATAGAAGAAAACGATCAGGTTGCAGTTTTCTCATTAAAAGATGAGCTAATAGCTCTTGGAAAAGCAATGATAAACTCAAAAGATATTATGAAACTAGAAAAAGGAATCGCTGTTAACATTCACAAAGTAATCATGAAACCAGAAACATATCAAAATGTTAGTTAAAATAAATCAGAAATCAGAAATCCCCTTAATTGGAGTTCTTCCATTTGGAATAATAGATCGTGGAACTAACTTACTTCAAATAAGACCAACATCTGTCTGCAACCTAAAATGTCCTTTTTGCTCAACAAATGCAAACAATGAAGATTTCCATCCAAACAATTACCTTGTTGATCCAGATTATCTAATCTCTTGGGCAAAGGAAATTTTCTCATTCAAAGAAATAGAATATGGAGAAGCAAACCTAGATTCAGTTGGAGAAATCTTAACACATCCAGAAATAACAAAAATAGCAAAGGGAATCTCAGAAATAAAACAAGTAAAAACAATCTCAATGCAAACAAATGGTAGTTTACTAACAAAACAAAAAGTAAAACAATTAGAACCATATTTAACAAGAATCAACTTATCAATTAACGCATTTACTGAAAAAAAAGCAAAATATCTTTCTGGAAGCAAATCTTACAATTTAAACAATATTCTAGAAACAGCAAAAGCAATCTCAAACTCCAAAATAGAATTATTATTAGCCCCAGTTTGGATTCCAAATGTGAATGATGGAGATATCCTAGAAATCATAAAACTAGCAAAACAACTAAATGCAAAGCTAGGAATCCAAAAATACGAAACCTATCAATATTCCAGAAAATTAAAAGAAGCTAAACCGATAAACTTTTTTAAATTCTTCAAACAATTAGAAAAATGGGAAAAAGAATACAATATTAAACTAAAACTAAGAAAAGAAGATTTCTCAATACATTTAGCAAAGCGATACCCAATTACAATGAAGAAAGGAGAAAAACTTCAAGCAGTTATAAAAGCTCCAGGTTGGCAAAAAAACCAAATGATTGCAGTAGCAAAAAACAGAGCAATAACTGTAAACAACTGTAAAAAAGAAATAAACGATTTAATAAATATTCAGATTCTTCAAGAAAAAAACAATATTTACATTGCAAAACTTATTTAAAACAACTAAAAGATAGTAACAGAACCTTTTTAAAATTAAAAATTAAGATTAATTTTAAGATTATTATCTTTAAACAAAGGAGGTGAAACTAAATGGCAAAGACATTAGGCGGATAGACATTTTTAATCGGTGTGATCCTAGCTGTAATTTTCGGATTTGTTGCGGCAGGAGAATGGCTAGCATGGACTTTAGTTGTTTTAGGTATTATCATTGGACTACTAAATATCGCTGAAAAGGAAGTAAAACCTTTCTTATTTGCAGGCACAGTATTAGTAATTGTTGCTGCATTAGGCGGTGGAGTATTTGAGAACTGGCTTAAAACAATCTTAGACAACATGTTGTTCTTATTTGTTCCAGCTACAATCGTTGTTGCTTTAAGATCAGTAATGGTTTTGGCAAAGAAATAAAATTTTTAACTTTTTTCTTTCTTTTTTTGTTTTCAA
>JAHJUI010000009.1 GCA_018829185.1 Nanobdellota archaeon
TACCTTCTTTATGTTTTTTTATTCTGTTTTTTAGATTGTTTGTGTAACCAGTGTAATAACTATTATCTTTACATAGAAGAATGTAAACATAGAATGTTGTTTTCATTGATATTTTATTTGTTTTGTTGTATTATAAGTGTTATTGTATTTGATGGTAGAGCGCTCAAGCCCGCGCAGGGCAAGGCGGTCTGGCGGCCAATAGTTAGATTTTTATACTTCTTTTTATAAGAAAATATTATGGAAAAAAAGGTTTTATTGATTATTTTATTGATTTTAAGTGTTAGTTTTTTAATAGTTGGATGTGGTAATTTGCAATCATGTCTTGCTGATTGCAGGAGAATGTGTAATCCTGATTTAGAGTGTTGTTATTATGATGATTGTATTTCTAGTGGTTGTCCAGGAAATGATGTTAGTTATTATGAAAATAAAGGTCTTGTTAATTTTGAAGATGTTTTAGAGTTTAATTGGACTAATTGTGAAGGAATCTTGCCTAAAGATATTGGTAAGGGAGATGACATGTGCACTGTAGATTCTGATTGCAGGTATTTTGGATATGCAGATAGTTGCCATACACCGGAATATATGGATGGAGTTCATGATAGGTGTGAAGACGGAACAGGACCGTGCCCATCAGAAGCACAAGGAAGAGAAGGCATAACTTGCACTTGTGAAAACAATAGATGTGAAGAGCATGAAATCATTGTAGAAGCATAATTTTTCTTTTTTATTTAGTTTAGAGAACAATAAATTATTTATACAAGTATACTAAGATTTCTTTAGAGGTGATTAAAATAGACGAAATAAAAAAAATATTTTCTTTAGTTATGAGACAAGATGGTTCTATCAAGCAATATATAGAAAACAAAAGAAAGATGAATTTAGAGCTACAAGAAGTCTACAGAGCAATTAATAGGATTTATAGCGGTTAATTCACATTGTGACAAGTCCAGACGATTTATTTATAAATGAGTAAGTTTTCTTGATAACACATAAAATGACAAATTACTCACACTCAAGACTTGGAACATTTCAGCAATGTAAGTATAACAAAAAATAGAAAAGCTTATAAATAAAGAATTACTCATATAAGTAAAATGTTACTAGATAACCAAATACAGATATTTGAAGAGTTTTTAAGAGATTTTAATGCAAAATTAACTGGAAGTTTTATTGCAAAGAAAAATAAATTAAATCAAAAAACAGTTTCAAACTATTTAAACAGTCTTGAAAAAGAAAACATCCTAAGAAGCAAAACACAAGGCAAAAATAAATTATATTTCTTAAATTTAGATAATATGGAGATTGTTAAAAATTTCATAATATCAGTAGAGCATATAAGAACAATAAATTTCTACAAAAAGAATATATTAATAAAAGAAATAGCAGAAAAATTACAAAATCACATTAAAGGAATAGCAATAATATTTGGAAGTTATGTAAAAAATACTCAAAAAAAAGATTCTGATTTAGACATATTGATAATAGGCAAAGCAAAAGAAAAAGAAATAGACAATATTTCAAAAATATACAAAAAGGAAATAAATCTTAAAATATACCCTAACTTAGAGCAAGACATCTTAACAAAAGAAGTTATTAAAAATCACATAATTATAAAAAATGCAGAGCTATTCATAGGGGAAATTCTAAATGGATGAAATTAAATGGTGTTTGAAACAAAAGAACGGTCTTGAATTAGTTGAACCTAATGAAGAGCTAACAAAAGCGTATGTAAAAAAAGCAGAAGATTCACTAAGAGCAGTCGCAAAATTAAAAGATAATAAGGACTGGGAGATCTCATCATCATATTATACTATGTATTTTTCACTTTATGCAATACTTATGAAAATAGGTGTTAAATGCGAAATTCATTCCTGCACCATTAGTTTTATGAAAAGATTTCTGAATAAATACTTTACACCTGAAGAAATTGAGCTAGTTGAAAAATCTCAGAAAGCAAGGATTGATACACAATATTATTCAGATAGGAATATATCTGATGAGCTATATGAAAGAATGATAAATAAAGCTTCTTTGTTCTTAGCAAGATGCAAAAATGTGTTAAATGATTTAACTGAGAAAGAAATTGAAGATATAAGGAGTAAATTAAAA
The DNA here is from genome assembly GCA_018829185.1 of Nanobdellota archaeon. Classification (GTDB taxonomy): domain Archaea; phylum Nanobdellota; class Nanobdellia; order SCGC-AAA011-G17; family PNOQ01; genus JAHJUI01. The sequence goes on from JAHJUI010000009.1 coordinate 2,110, forward strand.
TGACAAACTACTCACACTCAAAACTTGGAACCTTCCAACAATGTAAATACAAATACAAATTACAATACATAGATAAGATAAAAGTTGATATTCCTGATACAGTTGAAACTTTTCTTGGTGGTTTAGTTCATGAAGCCTTAGATAAATTATACAAAGACTTACAATTTCAAAAAGTAAACACAAAAGAGGAATTAATTGAATTTTTTGAAAAACTTTGGGAAGAAAAATGGACAGATAATATACTTATTGTAAAAAAACAGTATTCAGTTAATAATTACAAAGATATGGGCAAAAAGTTCATAGGAGATTATTATGATCATTATAAGCCATTTGACCAAACAAAAACAATTGGTTTAGAAACTCAAGATTTTTTAGATTTAGGAGATGGTTATGGCTATCATATAAGAATAGATAGGTTAGGCTGTGATAAAGAAGGAAATTACTATGTTTGTGATTATAAAACAAATAATAGGTTAAAAGCACAAGGTGAGCTTGATGAAGATAAGCAATTAGCAATGTATTCTCTTTGGGTTAAAAAGCATCATCCAGATTGTAATGATGTTAAATTAGTTTGGTATTTTTTAGCTTTTGATAAGGAAATGGTTTCTGAGAGGAGTGATGAGCAGCTTGAAGAGTTGAAAAATGAGACAATTGCTTTGATTAAAGAAATAGAAGCTTGTGAAGACTTTCCTGTAGAAGTTACTGGTTTATGTGGTTGGTGTACGTTTCAGTCACTTTGTCCTGCTTGGAAGCATAAATATGAAGCTGAAGCTAAAGTATTTTCTGATGATGATGGTGTTAAATTAGTTGATGAATTTGCTAAGTTTAAAGATGTTAAGAAAGAAGCTGAAGATAAGATGGGTATTTTGAGGGAAGATCTTATTGGGTTTGCTAAGCAGAAAGGGATAGAATTTGTTTTTGGTACTGATAAGAAATGCTCTGTAAAAGAATTTGATAAGGTTGTTTATCCAGAGAATAAAGAAGAATTAATTGAATTATTAAAAGAAAAAGGTGTTTATGAAGAGTTTTGTATGTTATGTTATCCTAGGTTAAATTCTAAAATCTTAAAAAAAGAGGTTGATAAGGAAATAATTGAACTTACTAGTAAAGAGAAGAGTTTTAGGTTGAGTTTGAGTAAGAGAGGATATTGAGGCTTGCAGCCAGCAGGCCTGCGGCCAATTAGAAAACCTTATATAATTTTAGCTTGTAGAATATTTTATGGCTATGAATTATCAACCAAGAAGGAAAAAAGGCGAAATAGTCAGTTTACCTAGAAAGTATGCTGTAAAAGAAATAAGACTTGGTGATGGTACTGTTATTGGGGTGTTTGAAGGAAATAGAGGATACATCAAAGATCACGATATTTTAATAAAATACCAAGAAAGGGGAAAACGGATAAGAACTCCAAAACATATTCATTGGGTTATTGATCTACTTATTAAAAAAGAACACAATAAAGAACTTACGTTAGAATTTATGAAATATCTTAGGGATATGTACGATAAAGTTGGAGCATTTACTAGTAAAGAAGATAGAACTAGGTGTGAACTAAAAGAAACAACTGATGAGAAATTAGAGAGATTTAAAGAATTAAATAATTATGGGGAATACAAAATTGATTTCATTGGTCATTTAATAGAGTTAATGATAAAAATGGAAAAAAATACTTCTCCAGAAAAACCAGCAAGAGTATTTCGTGAATTGATGGATGCTATGATTGATGAAAAAGAAATTTTTGTTGTTGTAAGCAAAGCAACACAAATAGGTTAATTCTTAGGTAAGATAGTTTGAGATAGTCTCTTATTAGCTATTTTCACATATTTTGGATCTTTTTCTATTCCAATTGAATTTCTACCATGCGTTTTAGCAACCGCATTTGTTGTTCCTGAGCCAGTGAAAGGGTCTAGAACAGTATCTCCTTCTTGAGTACAAGACAAAATGATTCTTCTTAGTAATTCTTCTGGCTTTTGGGTTGGGTGTGCTCCAGCCCATTTTTCTTTTTTTGGAGTTAAAGGAATACTCCAAAGATTTCTTGTTTGTTTGTTTTTAGGATTTATTGAATCTTCTATATCACTTTTTGTCCAAGCGTAGTTAAATTTCCATTTTGTTTTTTTACCATTTTTAGAAGCCCAAATTAAATGTTCTGTGCTTTCTGTAAAAAATCTACATGAAATGTTTGGTTGAGCATTAGGTTTGAACCAAACTATACTATTGTTTATTTTTATGTCTGGATGAAATTCTTGGAGAATAAAACCAACTTGGTAGATATTATGAAAACTTCCTGAAATCCACAGGCTTCCACCATGTTTTAGAACTCTTAAGCATTCTTTTATCCATTCTCTATTGAACTTTAAGAAATCATCTTTGGAAAATATATCCCATTCTTCTTGCATAGTTACATGATTGCTGTACTTCCAGCCTAGTCCTTTCTTTTTGGACATATTATATGGTGGATCAGCAAATACTAAATCTATAGAGCTATCTGGAAGTTTTTTTAGTACTTTTAAACAATCCCCCTTTAAGATTTTATGCTTTGTTTTCATTCTTAATTGTGTTTATGTTTGTGTTTATAAAGTTTATTGGCGTGGTTGTCACAGTAGAAAAATCATCTAGTGCGAAGCACATTCCAAGCCGAGCGCAGCTCTCAACCTAAATTCCCAACATATTCACAAGCCTTACCAATATCATTTCCACATTCTTTTAATAGCTCTTTAAAACCAAGCTCTTCAAATTTATGTAAATTATACTTCTTTAATAACCTATTACTTATTTCAAGAGCACTTTCATCTTTAGAACCAACACCAAAAATAATTGCTAATAATTCTGCTGTATCTAAGGAAGAAGCACCATTTTTTAATAATTTAGAACTTGGACGATTAAAGGTTGGCAACTCTTTTATTTTCATAGAAATTGAACTTAAAAGAAATTTATAAAGTTAATTGTAGTAAAATAGATAAAAGGAAGCCCAGCATTCCTCAAGTTTGAGTCATACTGGGGAGTTAAATTATAACTGTATTTTCTTTTGATTTTATAAATGTTTTGTTGTATTTTTATAGTGTATTTCTTGTAGTTTTAAAATGAAATCATCAAGCTTCTTTAATTCATAAACCTTTACTTTAGGTTTCTTGCAACAATCATTTAACATCTCTGCATAGCCCATAAACATATAAGGATAGCCACAATTCAAGCAAACAGCCAATCTCATACCTTTTTTAAAATCTGGATGAAATTTAATATCTTCTTTTTTATATGACTTTAATTTCTTTTTTATTTCTTTTAAATTATCTTTTATTTTTTCTTGTAAATTCTGTCTCTTTTATCAAAATCAATCAGATAAATTTTATCATCCTTGTAAGCATAAAGCAATCTAAAGGGTCCAATGTAGATTTTCCTTTCTCCTTTTCTTTCACCAATTAAAAACTTTCCAGATTCAGGATTTTCAATTAATTTCAAAATTTGTTTTTTAACTCTTTCTTTTATTTTTTTATCTTTAATTCTCTTTATGCCTTTTTCAAAAGAGGATCCAGGGATAATCTCTACCATTTTTCAAAGTCTTTTAAGAATTCAGCCTTACTTTGTTTTTTAGCTTTTCCAGTTTTTACTTCTTCCCAGAATCTTTCAGCTATTTTTAGGTCAATAAGATCTTCTCTTAGCTCTTCTAGGACATTTGCTTTTAGATTTTTCATTGGTTCTAATATAATTTTTCCTTCAGTTCTGACTATTATAAATTTCTCCCCTTTTCTTAATTGAAGGTCTTGTCTTATATCTTGAGGAATAACAATTTGTCCTCTTTCTCCGAGTGTGGTTGTGTCTATTTCCATTGTAATATGAATGGTATGATTGGTCATATTTAAAGCTTTCGATCGTGCTTGTCACAATGGAGACTTCTTTGTGCGAGAGCACATTCCACGCCGAGCGCAGCTCTCAACCTACTTTCTTAACAACTTCACAACCTTTACAAACTTCACCAATACAAGGCTCACCACAAGAACAAACATTAATTTCTTTAGAATTCTTATAATGTTTTTTCAACAAAGGTAAAATCTCTAAAAAACTATTAACTATTGAATTCTTAGTACCTTTATTACTTTCTTCAAACTTATCTAATAAAGCTCTAACTTCATCTCTATAACTTAAAGAAGCATAAGGACATCTTTTCTTAAGAATCTTAAATTTTTTCAAACTAACATACTTTCTAATCTCATCTTCATTAATAAAATAGAGTGGCTTTATTCTAGGAACAAAATGTTTTGACTTAACCAACCCAGAAATAGGACCTAAACGTGCAGAAACATGCCTTCTTACAGTTTTTACATACCATGAAAAATAAGGAAGAAAAAGGTTTTATAAAACTTTAGAATTTAATAATTTTCCCCCACGTTGCCCGTTATTGCAGGTTTTAAAAATTTTTCATAAGTTAGATAGCCAGCAAGAGTTAAACCACTAAGAATAGCTAGCTCCACGCTTGCATATCTCATACAAATACTAATTTTATCAGTTAATCCCCCGTCTGCTGAATTTATAAGACACATAGCATGTTCATATACTTCTTTAGTAGCGACTGTGAGACCAATTTCAGTAGCGCCAGTTAATGTACCAAAAATACCCATAAAAACTCTGTCTACAATATTTAAATCTGACATTTTTATCATTAATAGGATATTGGTAAGATTTATAAGTTTAATGTTGTTTCCTTTTTTTACAATGGTTGAGTTAAAAGGTATTTTAGAGACATGCAAAGAAATAGATGGACTTACTGAAAAATTAGTTGCAAATGCTGCTGAATTAGAACCAGAGGTTTTAGCTCATTTTAATACATATGTTGATGAAAGTATAAGGCCTGCTTTACCTAAAGGCTATACAATAAATGAATCGACACTTGCAAAATTTTCTCAAGACGAATTGGGATATACAATTTGGTTAGGGGTAATTAGTAATACTCAAGGTAATAGAGTTGGGGGATACTGGGGTTTTCCAAAAGGATGTTTTTCAGGTAAAATTTCAGATTTATGTAAAGCTTATGTGAGAGATACATCCTGGGTTAAAGCAATTTCTTTAGGTTTAGAATTATTGCCTGAATAGAATTTACTGGTTTTATTTTAAAACATAATATTTATAAGTTTGATGTTATTCTCTTTTTTATAATGAAAAATTTAGTTGAATTAGTTCTTTGCGGAGAAAATGATAATGTTCTTGAATTGGGAATTCCTAATCCGGGTGGTTCATTTGCCTTTTCTCTAGGCCGAGTAATACTTAAACAGGCCGTAGTTTCTGTAAAAAATCCAGAATTTATGGGTGCTAGAGTAAAAGATAGAAGTAAAGGTGATATTTATTCTTTTGCAGAAGAAAACAAACCAGAAGGAGCAAATGCTTATTGGGCTGCTACTTTGAATCCCTATTTGTATGAACATGAGAAGGTAATTTTTTACTGGCATATTGATGAAGAACAGGCAGAAAAAGCTCTTTCAGCAGAGGAATAGTTGTATTACTGGTTTTGTTTTAAAACGTGTGTATAAGCGTGTATACAAAATTCTTTAAATATATTAATTTGTACAATAATTGTATATATACATACAAAAATAGGAAGATTTATAAACTATTGAATTTAAACAAAACCTATGAATAAACAAGAAATAAACATAAAAAGATTGTATGAATTACTAGAATCTATAGAAAAATTTATAGAAAGAAAAGTAAAATTATATGCTTTAGGAGGAACTGCTTTAACAATATTGAAAATAAAACCCTCAACAATAGATATTGATGTAAATATCCATTCGAAAGGGGAATATGAGTATATTTGTAAGATTTTTGAACAAATTGGATTTGAGGAAAAAAGCACAATACGCTGGATAACCCAAGAAGGTTTAGCTTTTGATTTATTTCATGGTTCTAATATCCTAGGAACTGATTTGTTAAACGATGCTTTAAAGAAATCTAAGTTCATTAAGTCCTTTGGGAATATCGAATTATATACATTATCCTTAGAAGATATTATAATAAGTAAGCTAGCAAGGGGAGATAATAGGGATTTTGGTGATATTAAGAGAATAATAAAAAAAGTAAATTTAAAAGAATTAATTCAAAGATATAAGGAAACTATGGAAAATTCTATTGGTTCTAATTATAAACAGAAATTATTGGATTTAATAGAAATAAAATTTAAAGAATGGAAATTTAAGATTGATAAGGATTTAATAAACGAGGTTAAAAAATGGGAATAATAGAAAAAAGATTATCTGAAGCAGGTTATCAAATGCTGGGGATTAATGAAAGTATAGAAGAATTGATTTTGACTACTTTACAGACTAAAAATACAAGATACTTAAAAGCTATTCCTTTTTTAATTTACAAGCATAAACCTGATTTAAAAGAAATAATTGAAAAAACTAAAAATAAAGAATTGTTAAGTTCTATTCTTGAAATTACAAGAAAGCTTTTTTTAGAATTTGATATTAAAATAGATATTCCCAGATTGCATACAGAAACTAAAGAGAAATTATCTTTTAATGAATTTAAAGATGAATTTGAATTGCAGTTAAGAAACAAACCTGAATTGTTGATTGACAAACAGAAAATTTACGAAGAAAGAAATTTACAGATGTGGCTTTCTAAACTTTTTACAAAAAAAGAAAAAGAAATTATCCAAAAAATATTAGAAGAAAAATCACTTGATAAAACAGAATATGAATATTATTCTAGAAAAACAAGGAAGAAATTAAATAGTATTATTGGTTTGGAAGATTTTGCTAAAATGCTTTACTCTAAGAAAGTTGAAAAGGATTTTTGATGGTTTTGTTTTGCAGAGTTTGCATGTCACAGAAATAAGTTAAAATAAAGAATTTATAAATATTTGGTACCAACAGCTCTGGTGCAACCCTTAAAAAAGTAATTAAAAATTAATTGCTTTCTATCTAAATTGTAAGCAATTAATTTGCTTATCAATTCCACTTTTTGGGTTGCAAAAGTTTTGTTTCTCAAAACAGAGCCATATTTTCTTTTAA
>JAHJUI010000010.1 GCA_018829185.1 Nanobdellota archaeon
GTAAAGATAATAGTTATTACACTGGTTACACAAACAATCTAAAAAACAGAATAAAAAAACATAAAGAAGGTATTGCCTCAAAATACATTAGAAGTAAAGGTTTCAAAGAATTAGTTTACTTTGAAACACATCCAACAAAAGTAAGTGCTATGAAAAGAGAATATGCAATAAAAAGCCAAAATAAAGCTTACAAAAATGAATTGATAGCTGAATTTCAAAAGAATTTGGTGGTTTTAAGCTGAACGCAGCTCTAAAAGTAAATTAGTTTTTTAGTAAACTTTATAAGATAAATAAAAAAATAAATATTTTATCTATACATTGCTTTGATAGATCCCCAACTTTTCTCCTCTACTGGAACATACCCTACCCCAAATTCAGTTTCAATATCTGTGGTGTAGAAATCTACTTGTCCTGGGACGTTACAATCAACAACCCATCTTGGATAATCTGGATGATCTGTTATTCTAATTTTTCCACTTCCACCTAAAGAAAAACAATGAAGTACAGCAACCGATAAAGGATTGTCAGGTTTACATTCTGTAGAAGCTAAAGTAATTCCTGTGTCGTAGTCTCCAATAACCAATCCCCCTGGAAGTAAACTTTCAAAAGAAGGTGGAGCTGTAATGCCCCCATCAATATCTACTGCAAAAGAAACAACTGTCATACCTAAGTCAATATTATCCAACATAATATATGCATCAAATGCTGTATATTCTGGCGGATCAATATTATGTACATAATTTGGTGGGTCAAAGTCAATGTAAGCTCTAACATTTGGATTTCCTCCTGCTAAGGCTGGTGTTGCTGCTCCCATTATTCCTAACGTTGCAATGATTGTGGTTAATTTTTTAAATTTAGATTTCATTTTATTTTGAATAGTGAAACTTACTTAAATAGTTTTCTTTTTTTGCTGAGCGCAGCTCTAAACAGAAACATTTATATAATATAGCTGTACTACAATTGTATGACAATGGCTGTAACACAGGTAAGATTACCAGAAGGGTTAATCAAAGAAATAGATAAATTAGTAGATAGTGGAATTTATACTAATAAATCAGATGTTGTTAGAGATGCTTTAAGAAGATTGATTCTTGAGCAACAAGTTGGCACTATTAAAAATACTGGAGATTCTGTAAAAGAAATAAGAAAAATCAGAAACAAATTATCAAAAGGAAAAATTAGCCTAAAAGAAATAAATAGTTTAATTAATTAAATGTTCTGGTTTCTTTACTTTGATGTATTTATTTGCAAATTTTATTAAATCTTCATCTCTTGTTACAAGAACTAAATTTAATCTTTTACAGATTGCAATATGCAAACAATCAAAGAAACTTATTTCATATTTAAGATCTGATTCTAATTTTCTAGCAAAAGAGTAATCTTCTTCTGTTGCTTTAACAAACTTAAATCTTTCTTCATTTTTAAAGAATAATAGTTTTTCCTTAAATTCTTTTTCATTTAATTTAAATTTTAACTCTTTAAGAACAAAACCACTGTAAATAATTTCATCTTCTTTTGAGAAAATAATTTTTTCAATAAAATCCTTTGCTATTTTCCAATAAGGGATCCCTTTGTCTGCATCACCTTCTTTTTTGAAAAAATTTAACCAGATACATGAATCTAAATAAAATAATGTTTTTGCCACTTTTAATTTTTATTATTTCTAAATTATATAAACATTTCGTAACTGCGCATCAGCGCCTTGCCCTGAGCGGGCTTGAGCTCTAAAAAGATTATATTAATAATATATTTTTTCAATCATTCTTCAACCACTTCCCAATGTCCACCTTTGTCCGGACCAACTCTCCTTAATTTCCTTTTTTTCTTAAGCTTATCAATATTCCATTCAACTCCTCTCCTTGATAAACCTGTTTTTTCAGCAAGCTCTTCTTGAGTTATTTTGGGATACTTTTTGATCAAAGCTAAGATTTTCTCCACAGTTTTCTCCCTAGTTTTCTCCCTAGTTTTCTGCAAAGCAGGCCTTAAAAATATTACTCTAAACCAATTAGAGCTAAACTCAAAATCCACATTTTTAACTAAAGTCTTTATTCTTTTAATACCAGAGCCTATTCTTTCAACATATCCTAATCTATGGGCAATATCTGATAAAATAGGATTCCGTGCAATACTAACTTTTCCAAAATCCTTTTCATCAAACAATAAGTTGCCAGGATTAGAAATTTCTATTTTATCTGAAAAAACATCTATTTGTATCCTGCCATTAGAAAAATAATCTCTATGTACCATCGCATTAATTATAGCTTCTCTTAATGCTTCTTCTGAAACCTCTAATTTTTCAACTCTTTTTCTGCCAACTATCTCAATATTTGTGTTTATGTTTTTTAATACAAAATTAAGTGCATTATCAAAATTAGAAACAAAATCTGCATCAAACTCTTTCTTATCAAGTATGTTAGCTCTTGAATTGCTTTGATATAAAACACAAGCAATAACAGAATTCATAAAAAACTTGCTTATTCTATGACAAAAGAACAGTACTCCTGCATTATTAATTTTATCATTAGTCAATAAATTAAGGTTTTGTAATATGTGCGTTTTAGGCAAATCTGAAGATAAATTTAATTTTTTAACAAAACTGTCAAACTTATGCTCATCAAAATCCTTTTTAAGATCAAAATCAGGATTAGCTTTCTTATCAAATTGTATCTTATTTTCACGTTGAAAAAAATCTCTGATTTCATCTCTTTTAAGTTGTTGAGAACTTGCACTTTGTCTTAAATAAAAATGCCCGTTTATAGAATATGGTTTATCCTTCCCTTCAGGAACATAAATCAAAGACAAATCATTTACAACATCAATAAAAACACTAAAAGAAGGATCCATATTTCTTACAATATTTTGAATTTTTGAACGGTCAGTGTTGCTTAATTTATAACCTTTAACAACTTTCTTATCAGTAACTCCCAAAATAATCTTGCCTCCTGAAGCATTTGCAAAAGCGCAGATATCCTTGCCAATAGAGCTGTTTAAACCTTCTTTAAACTCCAAGGTATACCCTTCACCAATCTTTACTAATTCTAGAAGTTCTTTTTTATCCATTTTCACAACTTAGCAATTTTCCCCATATCTCTTTAAAAAGAATTAAATCATTTATAAAGACTTTGCCTGCACTTGTCACACTGTGACAACCACGGACGTAAGATATAAAAAGCAATAAATTACATAATATAATAAAATGGTTAAAATTGAGTTAGAAATCCCAAAAGAATTACATAAAAATGTAAAAGAATTTAAGAAAATTTGGCATACTAATTGCTCTTCAGAAGACTACTATATTTGGTTAATAGAGAAGGCATTAGAGCGTTATATTATAGATGGTTTTCAAGAAGAAGAAAGTATTGAAAAGATTACTGAAAAGGTTACAATGGCTAACCCCCATAAAAATTAACCACTATAAATCCTATTAACTGCCCTGTAAACTGCCTGTAACTCTAAATTCACCATTCTTTTGTATTCCATATACTTCGCAATAGAGCCATCTTGTCTCATAACCATAGAAAATATTCTTTTCATTTCGTCTATTTTAATCACCTCTAAAGAAATCTTGATGTACTTGTATAAATAATTTACTGTTTAGCCTGCGGCAGCAAGTCCTACAGGCAATTAGAAAAAATTAATTTAAAAAAATAAAATTATGCCATTAGAGGTAAAACAGGACAATCTTCAGGACAACTTTCGTAATTCTCTTCTGTATGACAATTACCATCCCCACAAACAGCAGGACCCGGTTCTTGAGGCGGGAGATCAGGACCAACATCTACATTAAAATCACAAAAATAAATATTGCCTCTTACATCAACAGCTCTGTGTTCATATAACATCCAAACATTTTCGACGGTACCGCCTTCACCACTTAAAGTAATTGTCTGGTCTTTTCTTAAGATATTTTGTTGTAAAGCTTCAGCAACAGTCATATCTGATGGAATAGCATTTCCAATAACTAAGTTTCCCTGTGAATCATAAACTGTCCAAAATTGTTTTAACGCGTCAAAGGCCTGTTGGTCATCCAGAACTTCGTGATTCAAAGACGTATTTAGATTATAGAACCCCGGGCATGGAGCAAGTGACTTAGAACTAGTCTGAGTTGCACATCCACTCAATGCCAAAATAGTAAATATCAATCCTATAAATATTATATTTTTCATACTAAATAACTAAACCACATACTATTTAAATTTACCTATGACTTCAAGTCAAATTAAATAACGAGTTTAACCGATTTTTTATTATTTTTCGTAACTGCGCGTCAGCGCCTTGCCCTGCGCGGGCTCGAGCGCTCTACAAACACTTATAATACAACAAAACAAATAAAATATCAATGAAAACAACATTCTATGTTTACATTCTTCTATGTAAAGATAATAGTTATTACACTGGTTACACAAACAATCTAAAAAACAGAATAAAAAAACATAAAGAAGGTA